>NZ_JBFAVI010000001.1:0-154024 GCF_040679695.1 Micromonospora sp. NPDC052213 | reverse complement strand
TCCGGCGGCGAGCGTTCGCCGGAGTCGACGCGAGGCACTCGAAGTGCCGCCGTGGCAGGGTGGCCGTATGGAGTACACGAACCTGGGCCGCACCGGCCTGTCGGTCAGCCGCCTCTGCCTCGGCACGATGAACTTCGGGCCGCAGACGACCGAGCCGGACAGCTTCGCGATCATGGACCGGGCCCTCGAACACGGCATCAACTTCTTCGACACCGCCAACGTCTACGGCTGGCAGACCGGCGAGGGGATCACCGAGCAGATCATCGGCCGCTGGTTCGCCCAGGGCGGCGGCCGGCGGGACAAGGTCGTCCTGGCCACCAAGGTCTACGGCAAGATGGGCGAGTGGCCCAACGAGCAGGGCCTGTCCGCCCGGCACATCGTCCGGGCCTGCGAGGACTCGCTGCGCCGGTTGCAGACCGACACCATCGACCTCTACCAGATGCACCACGTCTCCCGGGCCACGCCGTGGGAGGAGATCTGGCAGGCCATGGAGACCCTGGTCGCCCAGGGCAAGGTGCTCTACGTCGGGTCGTCCAACTTCGCCGGGTGGCACATCTCGGTGGCGCAGGAGGCGGCGGCGAAGCGTCACTTCCTCGGCCTCGTCTCGGAGCAGTGCATCTACAACCTGCTCACCCGGCACGTCGAACTCGAGGTGGTGCCCGCCGCGCAGCACCACGGGCTCGGCATCATCCCGTGGTCGCCGCTGCACGGCGGGCTGCTCGCCGGGGTGCTGCGGAAGATGGCCGAGGGCGGGGCCGCGCGCGGCGCCAGCGGCCGCTCGGCCGACGCGCTGGCCGCGCACCGGCCGACCATCGAGGCGTACGAGAAGCTCTGCGGCGAGCTGGGGCACGACCCGGCGGACGTGGCGCTCGGCTGGCTGCTGTCCCGGCCGGGGGTGACCGCCCCGATCATCGGGCCGCGCACCGCCGACCAGCTCGACCGCTCCCTGGGCGCCCTGACCGTCAGCCTCGACGAGGACGCCCTCGCCCGGCTCGACCAGCTCTTCCCGCCCGTCGGCAACGGCGGCCCCGGCCCGGAGGCCTGGGCCTGGTAGCCACGCGCCGACGATGGAGCCGGCGGCGGGCGACCGCCGGCTCCACGGGTGGGTGCCTCCGCCGCGGCCTGCGGCGACCTCCCCCGGGCCGGCGCGGCCGGGCGGTCACATGGGCACGCCGGCCGTTGCTGGCGCGGCCGGGCGGTCAGATGGGCCAGGCGGCCAAGCGGTCGTAGGTAGGGCGGGGGCCGGGGTGGCTGCGCATCAGCACCATCTCGGCGGCCGGCCACGCCGGGCCCTCGTAGCCGTCCAGGGTCGCCAGGTCCGCCGCCACGTCGACGTCGGGCACCCGGTCACCGGGTCGGGCGACCGTCAGGTGCGGGCGGAACGGCTTCTCGTCGTGTGGCAGGCGGGCGTGCCGCAGCCGGGAGCGGATCAGCCGGGCCAGTATCTGGAGCTGCTCCACCTCGCCCCGCAGGTCGACCCAGAGCACCGTGAACCGGCCCCGCCCGAAGCGCCCGCCGCCGGCGATCCGGAGCCGGGGCGCGGCGGAACGGCCCTCCCGGGACCACTCGGCGGCCAGCCCCAGCGCGCTCTCCACGTCGACCAGCCGGTCCGCCTCGACGTCGCCGAGGAAGGCGAGGGTGACGTGGGCGGTGGCCGGGTCGGCGAGCCGGACGTTGATCCCGGAGGCGGCCGCCGCGCCGACCCGCAACCGGGCGACCTGCGCGCCGAGGTGCGCGATCGCCTCCGGCGGCGGGTAGACCGCGACGAAGAGCCTCACGCCGGCCCGCCGTCAGTGGTGGCGCTGCCGGTGACCGGCCCGGGCAGCGGGCAGGGTCAGCCCGGCGGTGTGCAGGAGGCCCTCCACCCGGACCCGCTCCAGCTCCAGGTCGACGCCCTCCAACTCGGTCAGGTGCTCGGTGATGCCGAGCGCCCGGCAGGCCAGCCGGAGCCGGTCGTCGTACGCCCGGAGCACCGTGCCGTGCCAGACCGGCTGCCGGCCGTCGGTGCTGGCGCCCTGGCCGCGCAGGCGCCGCAGGTCGGCGGCGAGTTGCTCCAGCGGGCGCCGGTCGGGCCGGTCGAAGTCGGTGAGGTCGATGTCGCGGGTCAGCGCGTCGGCCTCGACGGCCCGGTCCAGCCGGGCGATGGTGCGGCGCTCCCGCCGGCGCTCCCGCCACTCGGCCCACCCACAGGCGACCCGGTCGATGATCTCGTCGGCGCAGAAGACCGCGGCGATCACCGCCGGCAGGCTGGCCACGCCCACGAAGGCCAGGACCAGCAGCACCCCGCGTCCGACCTCCACGCATCGACGCTAAGCCCGATCCCCCCGGGCCGCCACCGGATTGGCCGCATCCACGCCATCCGCAGGATGGGACGGATCGTCCCACCCGGGCGGCGAGGGCGGTCAGCAGTCGGTGGAGGTGACGTAGAAGCGTGGCATCGGCAGGATGCGGAAGCGCAGCCGGGCGCCGGCGCGGCGGAGCTGCCAGGTGAGCGCGATCAGGGCGGTGGCCAGCGAGACGAGCCCGCCGATCCAGATGCTGGCGCCCGCGCCGTAGGTCTCCGCCACCCAGCCGATCAGCGGCGCGCCGACCGGGTTGGTGCCGAGGAACACCAGCACCCACAGGGCCATCACCCGGCCCCGGAAGGCGGCGTCCGTGCCGAGCTGGACCCGCTGGTTGGCGGCCTGGGCGAAGAACACCATGAAGAACCCGGTGGGCAGCAGGAGCGCCACCACCATCCAGTACGCCGAGGCGAGCCCGACCAGGGTGCCGAAGCTGGCGCAGCCGACCGCGGCGCCGAGCACCACCCAGACCGACGGGCGGCTGCGCCGCCCGGTGCCGGCCAGCGCCCCGACCAGCGCGCCGACCGCCAGCGCGGTGCTGAACAGCCCGAACGAGGCCGCCCCGGTCTGGAACACGGTCTTGGCGAGCGCGGCCAGGGTGAGCTGGAAGTTGAACAGCGACATGCCGATCACCGACATCACCGCCATCGGCAGCAGCAGGTCGGGGCGGCGCCAGACGTAGCGCAGGCCGTCGACGACCTTGGCCGAGGCCCGCTCGTCGCGCGGCGGCAGCGCCTCCCGGTGCAGCTCGGCCGGGCGCATCCGGACGACGTTGACCAGTGGGGCGATCGAGCTGAGCGCGGTGAACAGGAAGACCGGCCCCACGTCGAACGCGGCGATGGCCAGGCCGGCGACGGCGGGCCCGACGATCCGGGCGGAGTTGAACACGGCCGCGTTCAGCGAGAGCGCGTTCGGCAGCAGCGACGTGCCGACCAGCTCCGAGACGAACGCCTGCCGGACGGGGGTCTCCACGGCGTTGGCGACGCCGAGCAGGGCCGCGAACGCGAAGACGTGCCAGAGCTGCACGAGGCCGGTGATCACCAGCAGGCTCATCGCGAGCGCCAGCACGGTCCAGAACGCGTTGGCGACGAAGAGCAGCATCCGCTTGTCGTAGCGGTCGGCGAGCCGCCCGGAGAGCAGGGTGAGCAGCAGGACGGGAGCGAACTGGAGGGCGGTGACCACGCCGAGCGCGGTGGCGGAGTTGTCGGAGAGCTCGAGGACCAGCCAGTCCTGGGCGATGAACATCATCCAGACACCGATCAGCTTGATCAGTTGCCCGGATGCGAAGAGCCGGTAGTTGCGGACCTGTAGGGACTGGAACATCGTGCTCAGCTTCGCCTGCACTCTTTGTGCGCCTCCTCGCGGTCGTACGCGTCATCGACGGCGGACGGCGCGGTGGTGCGAGGCGCGCGGGTCAGGCGCGGGCGAGCTGCTGAAGGATCTCGGCGGCCTGCCGCAGGGTGTCCCGTTCTGCTTCGGTCAGCTCGGCCAGCCGGTGGGCCAGCCACTCGTCGCGGACGCGCTCGAACTGGTCGAGCACCGCCCGTCCCCCCTCTGTCGCCGCGAGGATGACCTGCCGGCCGTCGGTCGGGTGGGGGGTGCGCTGCACGAGGCCGCGCTCCTCCAACTTCGCGACGATCTTGGTCATCGTCGGCGGCTGCACCCGTTCGACGTCGGCCAGTTCCCGTGGCGTCAGCGCGCCCGCCAGCTGGAGGCTAGTGAGCGCGGAGAGCTGGGTGACCGTGAGGTCGCCGACCGGCCGGGCCTGGCGGACCCGTCGGTTGAGTCGGGTGATCGCATCACGCAGCTGTGGTGCGAGCTGCGCCGGTGGCACGCGTTTCGCCGTCACCGTCCGCTCCGTCACGATAGTTAGCTTAACTAATGAGCTTGGCTAATGAGCTGCGATATGACCATGGTCACGAGAAGTTTGCCCTGCTCCGGGCCGGCTACCCGATTCGGTCACCGGCCCGGAGCGGAGGGTGGTCAGAGCACCAGGGACTCGATCGGCCCGCGCAGGAAGTACAGCACGAAGAGGGCGGCCACCCCGTACAGCAGGGGGTGGATCTCCCGGGCCTTGCCCTTGGCGAGCTTCACCACCACGTACGTGATCAGGCCGGCGCCGATGCCGTTGGAGATCGAGTACGTGAAGGGCATCAGGACGATCGTGAGGAACGCCGGGATGGCGATCTCGTAGTCGGACCAGTCGATCGTCCGCACCGCGGTCATCATCAGGAAGCCGACCACCACCAGCGCGGTGGAGGCCGCTTCGAACGGCACCACCACGACCAGCGGCGCCAGGAACATCGCCAGCAGGAACAGGGCGCCGGTGACCAGGTTGGCCACGCCGGTGCGGGCGCCCTCCGCCACACCGGCGGCGCTCTCGATGTACGACGTGTTGCTCGACGTGCTCGCCGCACCGCCGGCCGCCGCCGCGATCGAGTCGACCAGCAGGATCTCCTTGGCCCGCGGCGGGGTGCCCCGCTCGTCGAGCATGCTCCCCTCCTGCCCGACCGCGACCATCGTGCCCATGGTGTCGAAGAAGTCCGTGATCAGCAGGGTGAACACGAACATGAGGACGACGAGCCAGCCGGCCCGGCTCCACGAGTCGAACACGTTGAAGTTGCCGAGCAGCGACAGGTCCGGCACGTCCAGCCAGGTCTTCGGCAGCTCGGGGACGTTCAGCGCCCAGCCCTTCGGGTTCGGCTTGCCGTCGACGAAGGACGGCCCGATGTTCGCCACCGCCTCGACGACGACCGCCAGCACGGTGGAGCCGAGGATGCCGATCAGGATCGCGCCCTTGACCCGGCGTACCAGCAGCACCACGGTCAACAGCAGGCCCACCACGAAGACCAGCATCGGCCAGCTGCCGAGGGTGCCGTCGAAGCCCAGGCCGACGGGGACGGTGGTGTTCGCCGAGTCCGGGACGCGGCGGACGAAGCCGGCGTCGACCAGCCCGATGATGGTCAGGAAGAGGCCGATGCCGACGCCGATCGCCGTCTTCATCTGCGTCGGCACCGAGCGGAACACCGCCGTGCGCAGGCCGGTCAGCACCAGCACCGCGATGATCACACCCTCGATCACCACGAGGCCCATCGCGTCCGCCCAGGTCATCTCGGGGGCGATCTCGTACGCGACCAGCGCGTTGACGCCGAGGCCGGCGGCGAGCGCGATCGGGAACCGGCCGACGACGCCCATCAGGATCGTCATCAGGCCGGCGACCAGGGCGGTAGCCGCAGCGAGGGCGGGGATGGGGAGCTTCTGGCCGTCGCCGTCGACGGCACCACCGATGATGAGCGGGTTGAGCACCACGATGTACGCCATCGTGAAGAAGGTCGCCAGGCCACCGCGTACCTCGCGGCTCATCGTCGAGCCACGGGCGGAGATCTCGAAGAACCGGTCGAAACCGTTACGCGGGCGAGCCGGATCGGGTGGTGTGCCGTTGTCGGGTGGGGCTACTGCCATCAGGTCCTCGCAGGTGATCTTTCGTTGTCGCGCCGCATCGTCGCAGATCACGGGCCAGCAGCGAAAGTTGATCGCGTACGCTTGCCGCGTGCCGAAGGAGCAACCGCCGCGCCCCGAGCCGCTCGACCCGCCGATGGTGCCGTTCGCCCTCGCCGGGATGGCGGCCTGGGCGCTCGCCGGGTTGGTGTTGCTCGTCTTCTTCCGCGGCTGGCTGACCGCGCACGGTCACCAGGACTGGTTGTGGATCTGCCTGGCCGGTTTCCTGTGGGGTTTTCCCGGTCTCGCCGTGATGATGCGGCACGACGCCAACCGACGCCGCCGCCGCGCCGGCCGCTGACCTGCGCCGACGCCGATCCGCCGGCGCGGCCGTCCGTCAGGGGTGGCCGTACGGCTCCGCCGGCTCCGCGGCCTCCACCGAGCCCGGCGCCCGGCTGACCGACACGGGCTCCACCGCACTGTCGTCGTAGACCGTCGGCATCTCGTCGACCGGGGTGTCGGCGGCCTCGATCAGGGTCTCCGAGTGCGCGCCGCAGCCGTGGTCGGCGCTGACCACCCGGCCGTCGTCGGGGGCGTAGAAGTTGCCGCAGGCGCCGAAGGACTGCCGCAGGGCGCCGGCGAGCGGCAGGTAGAAGCCGCAGGTCCCGCAGCGGGCGGCGGCGGGAGCGGCGACCGAGATCGCGGCGGAGGGGCCGTGGTCGCCGTCGTACCAGCGCTGGGCGGCCTCGCTGCGCCCCTCCCGGGAGAGCACCCGGGCCCGGCCGAGCCCCAACTCCCAGGCGGTCTCCTCGACCGCCGGGTCGTCCGAGAGCACGTAGCCGGGCTGGAGCCGCTCGTCGTCCGCCGGGGTGGGCAGCAGGTCGCCGGGACCGAGGTCACCCGGCTTGAGCCGCTCCTGCCAGGGCAGCCAGCCGGGGGCGAGCATCGCGTCCGCGCCGGGAAGCAGCACCGTCTCGCAGACGGTGACGTGCCGGCTGCGGGGCACCCGGGTGACGGTGACCGCCCACCGCCAGCCGCGATAGCCGGCGAGCCGGCACTCGAAGTAGTGGGTGACGAGCCGGTCGCCCTCCGCGACGGCCTGCAGGTGGTCGCCGATGTCCGAGGCGTCGACCTCGGTGATGGCGTCGCGCGCCACCTCGACGGCAGCGGCGCAGACCTGGTCGAGACGAGCGGCGCGGGCGGAGGTGGGCCTGGTCACCCGACCATTGTTCCCCATGCGTACGGCCGACCGACAGGCACCCGCCGAGGACGTTCTGGCGCAGTGGTGCGGCGTGCGCGGACCGGATGGGCGAGGATGGTGGGCATGCCGCTGTTCTCCCGCTCCGGGCGGTCCGTGCTCGGGCAGACCGTCGGCACCGGCATCAAGGCCGTCCGCCTGCTGTTCCGGGGCTCGGTCAGCGGTGGACGCTGGATGACCCGCCGGGCCGGCCGGGCCCGCGCCCGGGGCGCCGGGGACGAGGTCGGCATGGTCCGCCTCTTCGACCTGCACGCGGTCTCCTGCGCCGGGGACACGCTGATCGCCATCGGCCTGGCCGGGACGATCTTCTTCAACGTCCCGCTCGGCGAGGCGCGCAGCAAGGTCGCCCTCTACCTGCTGGTGACCATGGTGCCGTTCGCCATGCTCGCCCCGGTGGTGGGCCCGCTGCTCGACCACTTCCGGCACGGCCGGCGGTACGCGCTGGCCGCCACCATGCTCGGCCGGGCCTTCCTGGCCTGGCTGATCTCCGACTACATCCACGGCTTCGGCCTCTACCCGGCGGCCTTCGGCGTGCTGGCGCTCTCCCGCGCGTACGGGGTGGCCCGCTCGGCGGCCGTGCCCCGGCTGCTCCCGGAGGGGCTCGGGCTGTCCCAGGTGGGTGCCCGGGCCAGCGTCTACGGCACGGTGGCCGGCGCGCTGGTCGCCCCGATCGGCCTGGCGGCCTTCTGGTTCGGGCCGCAGTGGCCGCTCCGGGTGGCCTCGGTCATCTTCCTGGTCGGCATGGTGATCTCCCTGCGGCTGCCCCCGAAGGCCGACTCGGAGCCGCCGGAGCGGGTGCCCCGGCCGCTGCGGGCGCTGGGTCGCCGCACCGGGGACCGCCCGCTGGGCCGGGGGCGACCGGCGGGCCGGCTCGTGATCGCCACCCTGATCGGCGCCGCGACGCTGCGCGCGGTCTACGGCTTCCTGCTGCTCTTCCTGGCGTTCGCGATCAAGGCGGGCGACCTGACCACCGTGGCCTTCGGCCGGGACCTCGGCGACGAGGCGGCGCTGGGCCTGGTCGGCGCGGCGCTCGCCGTGGGCACCTTCCTGGCCACCGCGGTCGGCACCCGGCTGCGCATCCACCGACCCGCCGCGATCCAGTCCAGCGGCATGGTCGTCGTCGCCGGGGTGGCGATCCTCGCCGCGTTGAAGTTCTCGCTGCCCATGGTCGCCCTCCTCTGCCTGGTCGCCGCGCTGAACAGCGGCATCGCCAAGCTCGCCGTGGACGCCTCGATCCAGGAACGCATCCCGGAGCGGCTGCGGGCCAGTTCCTTCGCCCACTCGGAGACGGTGCTGATGCTCGCCTTCGTCGCCGGGGGCGGGCTGGGGCTCGTACCCTTCGACGGCCGGATCGGGATCGCCGTCGTCGCCCTCGTCGGCACCGTGGCCGCCGCCCGGGGCCTGGTGGTGGCCGGCCGGCTGCGCGCGGAGCGCCTGCTCGGCCGACCGCTCGGCGACGACGAGCTGGCCGACGACACCGACGGAGCCGACCCCGACGCCCCGGGCTCCCCGGACACCGACGGCGCCGGTTCCCCCGCCCCGGAGGCCGGGCGCCGATACGACCCCACGCCCACCTCCCCCGCCCCGACGCAGGGCGGCTCCCCGCTGGACGATCCCGGCCTGGCACCGCCGGGCTACCACATCTACCGACCCTCGTCGGCCGTCGGCGGGCCGGGCGGGACGGACGACGAGACCCGCCGGGAGCCGCAGGGGCCGCTCTCGTGACCGCTCTGCTGGTGGTCACGGCGGTTCCCGCCGAGGCCGAGGCGATCCGCGCCGGCCTCGCCGACCAGACGACCACGGTGCTGCCGGTGGGGGTCGGCCCCGCCGTCGCCGCCGCGACCACGACCCGGCTGCTGGTGCTCGCCGAGGCCGCCGGCCGGCCCTACGGCGGCGTGGTCAGCGCGGGCGTGGCGGGGGGCTTCGCCGGCCGGGTGGAGGTGGGCGCCACGGTGCTGGGCACCGTGTCCGTGGCCGCCGACCTCGGCGCCGAGTCGCCGGCCGGCTTCATCCCCGTGGACGAGCTGGGCATGCCCCCGGAATGGCTGGGCGGCAGCACCGCGCTCGCCGCCGACCCGGGCCTGCTCGCCCGGCTGCGGGCCGCGCTCCCGGCGGCCACCGTCGGGCCCGTGCTGACCGTCAGCACGGTCACCGGCACCGCCGCCAGCACCGACGCGCTGCGCCGGCGGCACCCGGACGCGGTCGCCGAGGCCATGGAGGGGTACGGGGTGGCCGTCGCCGCCGCCCAGGCGGGCCTCCCGTTCGTCGAGCTGCGTACCGTCTCCAACCCGATCGGCCCCCGCGACCGCGACGCCTGGCGCATGCGCGAGGCGCTGGCCGCCCTGACCACCGCCGCCGCGGCCCTGGCCTGACCCGGCTCCGTCACACCTCGATCGCCGCCATGGAGTGTGCCGACTTCGACAACAGCCGCCCACCTGTGGAAAAGCCTGTGGATAACCGTCATGGTTGTGTGCAGCCCGGTGACGCCACCGACGACCGCTCGACACCGTGGTGTGTCCCGGTCCCGTCGCGCCCGTCGCGGGGCTCACGTCGCGGGGCTCACGTCGCGGGGCAGGTCACAGTCGCGGGTACCGGGCGGAGCCGGCCCGCTGCGGGCGGGGATACCGTGGAGGCGTGGCGCTCTCGCTGGCGATCTCGCCCTGCCCCAACGACACGTTCGTCTTCCACGCCCTGGTGCACGGCCTCGTGCCCGACGCGCCGCCGGTGGAGGTGACGTACGCCGACGTCGACGTGACCAACACGGCCGCCGAGCGGGGCGCGTTCGACCTGGTGAAGGTGAGCTACGCCGCGCTGCCGTGGCTGCTGGAGGACTACCACCTGCTGCCCTGCGGCGGGGCGCTCGGCCGTGGCTGCGGCCCGCTGGTGCTGACCAGGGGCGACGGCGCCGGTCGACCCGACCGCCCGGGCAGCGCGGGGCACGCCGACCGGGCTGACCTCACCGGCGCGACCGTGGCGGTGCCCGGCGACCGGACGACGGCGTACCTGCTCTTCCGGCTCTGGGCGGCGGACCGGCCGCCGGCGCGGATCGAGGTGGTGCCGTTCCACGAGATCATGCCGGGCGTGGCCGCCGGCCGGTACGACGCCGGCCTGGTCATCCACGAGGCCCGCTTCACCTACCCGCGGCACGGCCTGACCGCCCTGGTGGACCTTGGCGAGTGGTGGGAGGCCGACACCGGCCTGCCCATCCCCCTCGGCGCCATCCTGGCCCGGCGCGGCACGGTGGACCCGGAGGCCGCCGCCGGGTGGATCCGCGAGTCGGTCCGCCGGGCCTGGGCCGACCCGGCGGCGAGCCGCGACTACGTGCTGGCGCACGCGCAGGAGATGGAGCCCGACGTGGTGGACCGACACATCGGCCTCTACGTCAACGAGTTCACCGCCGACCTGGGGGACGCCGGGTTCGCCGCCGTGGAGGCGCTGCTCGGTCGGGCCGCCGCCGCCGGGCTGGTGCCTCAGACCTCCAGCTCGCGCGCGACGGCGTGGACCAGCTGAGCGATCTTCTGCGCGGTCTTGCGGTCGGGGAAACGGCCCCGACGCAGGTCCGGCTGCACCTTCGCCTCCAGCACCTTGATCATGTCCTCGACGAGGCCGTGCAACTCCTCGGCCGGCCGGCGGCGCAACTCCGCCACCGACGGCGGGGCGTCGAGCAGCTTGACCCCCATCGCCTGCGCACCCCGGCGGCTGTCCACCACGCTGAAGTCGACCCGCTGACCGCCCTTGAGGTCGGTGACACCCGCCGGCAGCGCGGTCTTGGGAAGGAACACGTCGCCACCCTCGTCGCTGGTGACAAACCCGTATCCCTTGGCCGCGTCAAACCACTTCACTCGACCCGTCGGCACCTGAGAACCCCTGCTTCGCTTGAGACGTCTACTGCCCCAAGGCTAGCCGGATCATCCCGTCCAGCGCCGCCGGGAATCCGGTGAGATCATCCAGCACCGCCTCCGCCCCGGCGGCGCGGAGTTCGTCGGCCGTACACGGGCCGGTCGCGACGGCGATGCCGGGCACCCCCGCCGCCCGCGCGGCCACCATGTCGGCCACGTGGTCGCCGACGTAGTGCGTGGCGCCGTGCTCGCGCAGCGCGGTCGCCTTCTCCTCGGCGAACAGGTCGCCGGCCAGCTCGTCGACCGCCAGTCCGAGGTGGTCGAGGTGCAGCCGGGCCAGGCGGCCCAGCTTGGAGGTGACCACCAGCACCCGGCCGCCGCGGGCACGGATCGCGTCGATCGCCTCGCGGGCGCCGGGCAGCGGGACGGTGGGCGTGATCGCGTACGCCGGGTAGAGCTCGCGGTACGTGCGGACGGCCGCGTCGACCTGCTCCGGCGGGAACCAGCGGGCGATCTCGGTACGCAGCGGCGGGCCGAGCCGGGACACGGCGGCCTCAGCGTCCACGTGCACCCCCGTCAGGGCGGTCAGCGCCCGGTAGGTGTCGGCGATGCCGGGGCGCGAGTCGACCAGGGTCATGTCGAGGTCGAAGCCGACCGTCAGTGCGGGCATGCGCAGAAACCTACCCGCCCATCCGCACGGGTCAGCCGGACGTCCGAGGGGCGGGAAGACCCCCTGCCGGGCTAGCGTGGAACGACGATGACCACCTCACTCGCCGACCACCTGCGGTCGCTGCCCGACGAGTCGCTCGCCGCCCTCCTCCAACTGCGGCCGGACCTCGTGGTGCCCGTGCCCGCCGACGTCTCCGCGCTCGCCATCCGGGCCCAGTCCCGGGTCTCGGTGGCCCGCGCGCTCGACGGGCTCGACCAGTTCACCCTGCAGATCCTGGACGCCGCCCGGCTCACCCGGGACCCGGCCGAGGGCACCACCTCCACCGCCTCGGTGCTCGCCATGGCCACCGCCGGCCCGCACCCGCCCGCCCCCACCTCCGTCCGCACCGCCGTGAACCGGCTGCGGGCGCTCTTCCTGCTGCACGGCCCCGAGAGCGCCCTGCGCGTGGTGGAGAGCATCGACGAGGTCTCCCCGTACCCGGCGGGGCTGGGCCGGCCGGCGGCGGAGCTGGACCCGCGGGCGGCGGCGCTCTGCGCGGACCCGGCGAAGCTGCGGCGGACGCTGCTGGCCGCGCCACCCTCGGCCCGGGCCATCCTGGACCGGCTGGCCGCCGGCCCGCCGGTGGGCAGCGTCCCGGCGGGCGCGTTGCAGGCGCCGCCGGTCGGCGCGGAGGACGACCTGCCCCCGGACCCGACCAACGGCGGCGCGCCGACCGGCTCGCCGGTGCGCTGGCTGGTCGACCACCACCTGCTGGTACTGGTCTCCGGCCCCAGCAAGGCCAGCGCCACCGGCACCGTCGAGCTGCCCCGGGAGATCGGCCTGCTGCTGCGCCGGGACAGCGGCCCGCTCGGCCCGCTGCGGACCAGCCCGCCGCCGGTGGCCACGCCGCCGCGCGAGCCGAAGGCCGCCGACTCCGCCGGGGCCGGGCAGACCATGGAGGCGGTACGCCACACCGAGGCGCTGCTGGAGCAGCTCGCCGCCGAGCCGGCGCCCGTGCTGCGCTCCGGCGGCCTGGGCGTGCGCGACCTGCGCCGGCTGGCCCGCGCGGTCGGGGTGGACGAGCCGACGGCCGCCCTGCTGCTGGAGGCGGCGTACGCGGCGGGGCTGATCGGCGAGGTGGACCTGCCCGGGGCCACCACCACCCGCTACGGGGCCGACCAGCAGGTGCTGCCCACCGCCGGGTACGAGGTGTGGCGGGCCGGCACGCTGGCGCAGCGCTGGGAGCAGCTCGGCCGGGCCTGGCTGACGATGACCCGGCAGGTCGGGCTGATCGGGCAGCGCGACGACCGGGACCGGCCGATCACCGTGCTCTCGGCCGAGGCGGAACGGGCCGGGGCGCCGGCCGCCCGACGCGCGGTCCTCGGGGTGCTCGCCGACCTGGAGCCCGCCACCGCGCCCACCCCCGAGGAGGTGCAGTCGCTGCTCGACTGGCGGGCGCCGCGGCGCAGCCGGGGGCGGGAGGCCGCGCACCGCGAGGTGCTGACCGAGGCGGCGACGCTGGGCGTGACCGGGCTGGGGGCGCTCACCTCGTACGGGCGGCTGCTGCTCGCCGACGTCACCGCCACCGACGAGCGGGGCGGGGACGACCCGCTCGGGCTGCGCGCGGACGCCGAGGACGGCGACGGGACCGGCGCGGTGCGCGCGCTGGACGCGTTGCTGCCCGCCCCCGTCGACCACTTCCTGGTGCAGGCCGACCTGACCGTCGTGGTGCCCGGCCCGCCCGACCCGGCCCTCGCCGCCGAGCTGGAGGTGGTGGCCGAGCACGAGTCGGCCGGCGGCGCCAGCGTGCACCGGGTCACCCCGGCCAGCGTGCGCCGGGCCCTGGATGCCGGCTACTCGGCCGACGACCTGCACGCCCTGTTCCGGCGCCGGTCCCGCACCCCGGTCCCGCAGGGTCTGACGTACCTGGTGGACGACGTGGCCCGCAAGCACGGCGGGCTGCGGGTCGGCTCCGCCGGGGCGTACGTGCGCAGCGACGACGAGGCGCTGCTGACCGAGGTGCTCGCCGACCGGCGGCTGGAGTCGCTGGCGCTGCGCCGGCTCGCGCCGACGGTGCTGTCGACCCCGTACCAGGTGGGCCGGATGCTCACGGCCCTGCGCGAGGCCGGGTACGCCCCGGTGCCGGAGGACGCGAGCGGGGCGGCGGTGCTGTCCCGCCCGAAGACCCGCCGGGCCCCGGCCCGGGTGTCGGTGACGACCCGGACCCTCGACCCGCTGACCGCGCCGAAGCTGTCCATGCCCCGCCTGCTGGGCGTGGTGGAGCAGATCCGGCGCGGCGACGCGGCGGCCCGGGCGGCGCGGCGCGCGCCGGCGGTGGTCCGGGGCGGTGCGGCGCGTACCGGGCCGGCGCCGGTGCACACCCACAGCGACGCCCTCGCCGTGCTCCAGCAGGCGGTGCGGGACAAGGCGCTGGTCTGGGTCGGGTACGTCGACGCGCACGGGGCGACCGCGTCCCGGCTGGTCCGGCCGGTCTCGATCGGCGCCGGCTACCTGCGCGCCGAGGACGAGCGGACGGAGATGCTGCACACCTTCGCCCTGCACCGGATCACGGCGGCGGTGCTGGAGGACTGAGCGCCGACGCCCGTCCACCCACGGGTCGTTCGTCCGGCAGGGCCGGCGGCCTCGGGCCGGGTCAGCGCCGGCTGCGGCGTACCGTCCCGACGACGGAGACGATCAGCAGCAGCGCGAACCCGGCGCCGGCCGACTCGCCGACCGAGTCGACGAAGCCCTGTTCGAGCACCAGCCAGCCGAAGAGGAACCAGCCGAGGAGCACCGCTGCGGCGGCCGCGTACGCGACGACGGTGACGGTGGAGACCACCTCGTCCGGTGACCGGTCGCGCTCGGCACTGTGCTCCGGTCTCGCTTCCCGGTCGACCGTCATCTCCAGCCTCCCCGTCCGTCCGACACCTGGCACTCCAGCGTGTCACTCGGGTGACCGGAGTGACAGGGGATAAAACCCCGATCGGACGACATGTGCGACGCGGACGGGCCGGGACCCCGGGGCGGCGGCTCAGGTGCCGGGGCGCCGCCCGACCAGCACCACCCGGCTGCCGACCTTGCCCAGTTCCCAGTACCGGACCGCGTCGGCGTGCAGCAGGTTGACGCAGCCGTGCGAGCCGATCGCCTTGTTGTGCAGGTAGGTCGTGGTCTCGTGGAAGCCCATTCCCTGCGTGAAGTGCTGCCAGTACGGGAGCCAGACCTCGTACGGGTCGGACCACTCTTTGATGTTGCGATAGTTGATCTTGAAGGTGCCGGCCGGGGTGCGGTAGCCGGGCATCCCCGTCCGGGTGACCGTCGGCTTCACAAGCACCTTGCCGTTGCGCATCACCCAGGTCGTCTGCCGGGTCAGGTCGATGCAGAAGGTGGTGCCCGAGCCGGCCTTGCAGCGCGCCGTGTCGGTGGTGGCGAGCCGCTTCGCCACGTCGTGGGTGGTGGGCCCCGCGCGGCCGTGGGCGGGGCGGATGTCGTACCGCTTCTGGAACTTCTTGATCGCGGCGCAGTCGGCGGCGGACTGGCGGCCGTCCACGGTCAGCGTCCCGAAACCGCCCAGCCGGGCGAGGTACGCCTCCACCGCGCGCTGGTGCTCCCCCTGTGGGCAGCCGGCGGCCGACGGCGACGTGGTGGGCTTCGGCGCGGGCCGGGTCGGCCTCGGACGGTTCGGCGCGGGCTTCACCGCCGGCTTCGCCGTCGCCGTGCCGGCCCGCTGGTCCGGCCCGGGCGCACCGCTCGCCCCCGTTAACTGCTCCGTGGCACCGACCGGGACGGGACCCCCGCCCCCACCTCCGTCGGCCCGCGGCTCGAACGCGCACGCACCGGCGCCGACCAGCGTGGCCACTGCCAGGGCGACGAGCCGGGTGGTGATCCGGACGTGTTTCATGGCGCCTCCCGTGACAGGTGTCCTATTGCTAGACGTTGCGAGTACCGCTCCGGTTGCGCCCCGTGTCCAGATTTTTCTGGCGTCACCCGGATACGTGCAAGACTGGTGGGTCGGCCCGGGGCGGGTCAGTCACCTCCCGGACAGCCGGCGACCCGAGGCGGAGGAGAGGCACTGGCGTGAGCGGTGGACCCCTGATCGTGCAGTCGGACAAGACCCTGCTGCTGGAGATCGACCACCCCGACGCCCAGGCGTGCCGGATGGCCATCGCGCCCTTCGCGGAGCTGGAGCGCTCCCCGGAACACGTGCACACCTACCGGCTGACCCCGCTCGGGCTGTGGAACGCGCGCGCCGCCGGGCACGACGCCGAGGCCGTGGTGGACGCGCTGATCAAGTACTCGCGGTACCCGGTGCCGCACGCGCTGCTGGTCGACGTGGCCGAGACGATGGACCGGTACGGCCGGCTCCAGCTCACCAACGACCCGGCGCACGGGCTGGTGCTGCGGGCCCTGGACCGGGTGGTGCTGATCGAGGTCGCCAAGAGCAAGAAGCTCGCCGGCATGCTCGGCGCGAAGATCGACGACGACACGATCGCGGTGCACCCGTCCGAGCGGGGCCGGCTCAAGCAGGCGCTGCTCAAGCTGGGCTGGCCGGCCGAGGACCTGGCCGGCTACGTCGACGGCGAGGCGCACCCGATCGAGCTGGCCGAGGCCGGCAAGGACGGCGGCAAGCCGTGGACGCTGCGGTCTTACCAGCGGGAGGCCGTGGAGGCGTTCTGGGCCGGCGGGTCGGGCGTGGTGGTGCTGCCCTGTGGCGCGGGCAAGACGCTGGTCGGGGCGGCGGCGATGGCCGAGGCGAAGGCCACCACGCTGATCCTGGTCACCAACACGGTCGCCGGGCGGCAGTGGAAGCGCGAGCTGATCGCCCGCACCTCCCTGACCGAGGAGGAGATCGGCGAGTACTCGGGCGAGCGCAAGGAGATCCGCCCGGTCACCATCGCCACGTACCAGGTGCTCACCTCGCGGCGCGGCGGCGCGTTCACCCACCTGGACCTGTTCGGGGCGCGCGACTGGGGCCTGGTCGTCTACGACGAGGTGCACCTGCTGCCCGCGCCGATCTTCCGGTTCACCGCGGACCTCCAGGCCCGCCGCCGGCTGGGGCTGACGGCGACGCTGGTCCGCGAGGACGGCCGGGAGGGCGACGTGTTCAGCCTGATCGGCCCGAAGCGGTACGACGCGCCGTGGAAGGACATCGAGTCGCAGGGCTGGATCGCCCCGGCCCAGTGCACCGAGGTACGCGTGACGCTCACCGACGCGGAGCGCATGTCGTACGCGACGGCGGAGGCCGAGGAGCGCTACCGGATGGCGGCGACCGCCCGCACGAAGCTCCCCGTCGTCAAGGCGCTGGTGGACCGGCACCCGGGCGAGCAGACGCTGGTGATCGGCGGCTACATCGAGCAACTGCACCAGCTCGGCGACTACCTCGACGCGCCGATCGTGCAGGGCTCGACCACCAACAAGGAACGGGAGCGGCTCTTCGACGCGTTCCGCTCCGGGGAGATCCGCACCCTGGTGATCTCGAAGGTCGGCAACTTCTCCATCGACCTGCCCGAGGCGGCGGTGGCGATCCAGGTCTCCGGCACGTTCGGCTCGCGGCAGGAGGAGGCGCAGCGCCTCGGGCGGGTGCTGCGGCCCAAGGCCGACGGCCGGCAGGCGCACTTCTACACGGTCGTCTCCCGGGACACCATCGACACCGAGTACGCCGCCCACCGCCAGCGCTTCCTGGCGGAGCAGGGGTACGCGTACACGATCGTCGACGCCGACGACGTTCTCGGCCCGAAGCTGCCGACGGTCGACTGACTCCCGTCACCGGGCAGACCTCGCGGGAGGCGCACGTCCCTCCGGTCGGTGTGGCGGGACTGGCGCCGGCTCAGCGGTGTGGCCCGACGCTGACGAATGACTGATGCCTCCCCGGGTACGCGGGCTGCGAGACCGGCGACGGATTCGGGCCCGTGGGCCCGCACCACCATCACGCTGGGCCACGGCCCGGCGCGGAATCGCGATGGCCGACCCGACATACGCGAGAAGAGGCATGCGATGAGGGACAGGATCCTCCAAGCTCTGAAGAGGCAGACAAAATCGATCATGGTGCGCCGCAGGCGCAGGGATTCCATGATCAGCAAGCGGGGCCGCTCCAGAAGGCCCGGCAGGCTCTTCCAATAAGCGCTTCGGCCTGCGTACACGAAAGGGTTGACGAGCCGCTGACCGCAGCCCGTCAACCCGGACCCAGATCGATGCGGCCCTGAGCAAAGACGACCCCGCCATCCGGCCCGCTCCGACTGCACGCTGCTCCGGCCAAATCTTGGACAGTTTCCGCTCGCGGGGAACGACAACTGTCCAAGATCGCCAAAGGGGTCTGGGGCGGCCGTTGGGCCGTGGCGAGCCGGCGCGGACGGGCGGTCGTGACCTGCCGGGCGGCTACGGCCGGCGGACCCGGTAGTAGAGGTGGGTGACCTGGTCGCCCTCGATCACGGTCGGCCCGGTCAGCTCGACCGGCGGGTGACCGAGCTGGTCGAAGAACGGCACCCCGCCGCCGAGCAGGACCGGCACGAGGTTGACCCGGATCTCGTCCAGCAGCCCGGCGTCGAGGCACTGGCGGGCGATGGTGCCGCCGTTGACCCCGACCCAGCGGTCGCCGGCCAGTTCCCGGGCCTGCGCGACGGCGGCCTCGATGCCCTCGGTGACGAAGGTGAACGGCGCGTCCGGCCGGGGCCAGCCGTCCGGCACGTGGTGGGTGACCACCACGACCGGCTTGTCCAGGGGGTGCCGGCCGTCCCAGCCGCCGATCAGGTCGAAGAGTCGCCGGCCGACGACCAGGGTGCCCGTCTCGTCCATGGTGCGGCGCACGTGGCCGGCGCTCGCCGGGGAGGTGCGGAACGTCATGTCCGGCTTGGCGGTCGGCACGGGGACGTCGCCGTTCTCGTACCAGCGGAAGAGCAGGTCGAAGCCGCTCTCGCCCGGACCGGAGATGTAGCCGTCCAGCGACATGCTCGCCTCGGTGTAGACCCCGGCCATCAGAGCACCCGGGTGATCTGCTCGGCGGCGATCCGGGCCTCCAGGGTCGCCGGGTCGAGGTTGGCGCAGAGCACCACCGACGCGCCGACGGACAGCGGCGCCAGCAGCCAGTACACGGGCTGCTCGTGCTCGGCGACGTCGACCAGCAGCCGGTCGCCGGCCCGCAGGTCGAGCCGCTCGGCCACGGCCCGCGCGACGCTGCCCCACTGGCGGTAGCTCGTGCCGTCCGGGCTGGCCGCGTCGGCGCTGGTCAACGGGGCGGACGCGGGTAGCGCGTCGGTGTGCCGACCCACCTCGGCGAGCCAGTCCAGGTAGCCCGGGGGCACCTCGGCCAACGGGGTGGACCCGAGCCCGAGGACGTAGCGGTGCCGGCCCTCGGGCACGTCCTCCAGCCAGTCGTCCAGCCGCTTCGCGCTGACGAAGACCGCGTCGAACGGTTCGTCGTCGCCCGGCCCGAGCTGTGGCAGCCCGGCGGTCGCCCGGGGGCGGAACGACACCGCCACCCCGGCCGACCAGGCGCCCAGCAGCACGGCGGCGGTCTGCCAGTGGGCCGGGAGCAGCACCGCGGCCCGGTCGCCGACGCCCAGCCCGCAGCCCTCGCGCAGCAGCCCGGCGGCCCGCGCCGCCCAGCCGCCCAGCTCCGTGGCGGTCAGATCGACCCGCTCACCGGTCGCGCCGTCGAGGTACGTCAGCAGCGGCTGCTCCACCCCGGCGGGCCGGTCACCGGCCGGCGACTCCCGGACGAGGGCATCGGTCAGGATCATCACGCACTCCTCGGGCAGGCTCAGGCCACCCTACTCAACCAGCGTCGGACCAGCATTCCACTGACGCGCCGGCGGGCATGCGAACGGATCGGCGTCACCTGAACCCCTGCCGGTCAGGGTGCGCTACCGTCCGCCCCGTGCTGACCGAGGCGTACGACATCTGGACCGACGACGACGTCGATGAGGAGGCCGGGGAGCGGCCCAGGCTACCCGCGGGATGGGCCGACCATGCCGGGCCGGGCATCGACGTCCGGACCTGGCCCAGGTCCCCGCGCACCGGTCAACCGATGCTGCACTGCTTCACGCTGTGGTTGCCCGAGGCGTACCGGCGGCGCGGACCCGATCTGGTGGCCGTCGCCGTCTTCCAGTGGGAGGACGAGCTCTACTTCAAGGACCCGTCGCCGGAGATCACCACGATCATGACCGGAGGACCCGTCGACGTCGCACAGCCCGAGCACCCGTTCTGGGCCGAACTCGCCCGGGCCAGGGCCCACCCACGACTGCAGGTCGCCGACGACGGCGTCGCGTCCCTGCTCGCCATGGTGTGGCTCACCGAGGCGGAGCTGAACGGGCCGCGGGTCGCCCGACCGACCGCGGCGCCCTCGCTCGCCGACGGCGAGGTCGACAACACCTCCTGGCGGGCGAGGCACGGCGTGTACGGCTCCCTGTGGCTGGTGCCCCGCGACGACCCCAACGCAGGCGTGCCACCGGTGAGTTTCCCGTCCGACGGCGACGCCTACGTCGACGTGCCGGACAGGTTCGACGTCTTCCACGCCGAACACCTGGGCGGCACCGGCATGTCCCCCGACGGAGTGCGCGACGGCCTGTCGCCCTGGTACGTCGAGGTGTGCCGACTGGGCGGCATCAGCTTCGGCGGCGACCTGGACATCGCCCTGGACCTCGAAAACGACGCCTTCCTCGGCGACTGGAGCACCGCTGTGCGAATCCCGGGCACCGATGCCGACGCGTTGACCTGACGGCGAGGAGCACCCGGAGCCCGCTGACCGTCACACCGGCAGCTCGGGGCCGCCGTCGAGCAGGGGGGCGAGCAGGTCCCCCTGCTTCTCCACCCGCGTCAGCACCTCGCCGGCCGTGTACGGCTTGCTCGACGGCCGCTTCCCGGCCGCGCCCGCCTCCACCTCGTCCCAGGTCAGCGGGGTGGACACGGACGGCACCGACTGGGCCCGCAGCGAGTACGGCGACACGGTCGTCTTGGCCGCGTTGTTCTGACTCCAGTCGATGAAGACCTTGCCGGGCCGCAGGTTCTTCGCCATCTTCGACACGACCAGTTTCGGGTGCGCCCGTTCCAGCTCCTGGGCGATCCGCTTGGCGTAGACGGACACGTCCTCGGCGTCCTGCGTGCCGGCGATCGGGCAGCAGAGCTGCATGCCCTTCTTCCCGGACGTCTTCGGGTAGCTGTCGATGCCGTCCTCGGCAAGCCGGTCCCGCATCAGCAACGCCACCTGGCAGCACTGACGCAGCGCCGCCGGCGGCCCCGGATCCAGGTCGACCACCATCATGTCCGGGTGCTCGCCGATCTTCCACTGTGGGGTGTGCAGCTCCAGCGCGGCGAGGTTGGCCAGCCAGACCAGGGTGGGCAGGTCGTCGGCGACCACGTAGTCGATGGTCTCCCGGCCCTTGCTCGACCCGGGCGCGGGCAGCGTCTCGGTGCGCACCCAGCCGGGGGTGGCGGCCGGGGCGTTCTTCTCGAAGAACGAGCCGCCGGTGACCCCGTTGGGGAAGCGGATCCGGGTCAGCGCCCGGCCTCGCAGGTGCGGCAGGAGCACCGGGGCGATGCGGGTGTAGTAGTCGATCACCTCGCCCTTGGTGAACCCCGCGTCGGGATAGAGCACCTTGTCCAGGTTGGACACCTCCAGCGAACGCCCCTCGACGTCCACCTTCAACCGCTCACCCGGCATCGTCGACCTCCTCGGCGGGCTTGTCCGGTCGCAGCCGGAGCACCCGGGGGAACCGCAACCGCCCGTCCGGGGTGCGCTGGCCGTACTTCACCTCCACCACGACCCTCGGTGTTACCCAGATCGCGCCCCGCGCATCCTCGCGCGGCAGGGCGTCGGCGAACGGCGACCCGCCGCTGCGCAGCGGCCCCAGCTCGCGGAGCAGTTCCCGCTCGATGGCCGCGCCGATGCCGCCGCCGACCCGCCCCCGGTAGGTGAGCCGCCCGTCCGGGCGCGGCACCCCGACCAGCAGGCCGCCGATCTTCCGCGCCCCGGGCCGCCAGCCGCCGACCACGAAGTCGCCGGTCACCTCCAGCTTGACCTTCACCCAGTCCGGCGAGCGCACCCCCGGGCGGTAGACCGAGTCGACCCGCTTGGCCATCACCCCCTCCAGGCCGTGCTCGCCCGCCGCCTCGTAGGTGGCCAGGCCGTCCGGGAAGACCGGCGACACCGCCCACCGGGCGCCGCCGAGCGCGAGGCCGTCCAGCGCCTCCCGCCGGCGGGCGTACGACCAGCCGGTCAGGTCCTCGCCGTCGAGCCGGAGCAGGTCGAAGATCATGTACGTCACGGGGATGGTCGCCGCCAGCCGGGCGGCCTTGTTCCGGTCGCGGACGTGCATCCGCTCCGCCAGGGCGGTGAACGAGGGCTGGCCGTGCTCGCCGAGCAGCACCACCTCGCCGTCGAGCAGCGCGTCGCCCACCTGCTTCTGAAGGGTGGCCAGCTCGGGGTACGCGACGGTGATCTCGACGCCGGAGCGGGCGTACAGGTGCTGCCGGCCGCCGGAGATGTCGGCGAGCGCGCGGACGCCGTCCCACTTGAACTCGTACGCCCAGCCGGAACCCGCCGGGAGCTGCCCGGTCATCGCGAGCATCGGCTTGAGCGGCGCGCCGGGCACCCCATGACTGTACTTGCGTACGGAAGCGCTCGCGTGGCCTTCGATCTTTTGGGATCCTGGGCAGTACCGGCGAGAGGAGCACGGGATGCGGGCCATCTGGAAGGGAGCGGTCTCGTTCGGGCTGGTCTCGATCGGGGTGCGGGTCTACTCGGCCACCGAGGAGAAGGACATCCGCTTCCACCAGGTGCACCGGGATGACGGCGGCCGGATCCGTTACAAGCGCACCTGCCAGGTCTGCGGCGAGGAGGTCACCTACGACGACATCGCCAAGGGCTACGACATCGGCGGCGGCGAGATGGTGATCCTGACCGACGAGGACTTCGCCGACCTGCCGCTGTCCACCTCGCACGCGATCGACGTGCTGGAGTTCGTCCCCGCCGAGCAGGTCGACCCGATCCTCTACAACAAGGCGTACTTCCTGGAGCCTGAGGGCACCGCCACCAAGCCGTACGTGCTGCTGCGCGACGCGCTCGCCGACTCGGAGCGGGTGGCGATCGTCAAGGTGGCGCTGCGCCAGCGGGAACAGCTCGCCACGCTGCGGGTCCGGGAGGGCGTGCTGCTGCTCAACACGATGCTCTGGCCGGACGAGATCCGTAGCCCCGACTTCGGCTTCCTGGACGAGGACCTGAAGGTCCGCCCGCCGGAGCTGGCCATGGCCAGCTCGCTGATCGACTCGATGGCCGGCGAGTTCGAGCCGGACGCGTTCACCGACGACTACCGGGCGGCCCTCCAGGAGGTCATCGACGCGAAGGTGGAGGGCCGCGAGGTGGTCCAGCCGGAGGAGGTCGAGGAGGCCCCGGCGGCGGCGGTGGACCTGATGGCGGCGCTGAAGGCGTCCGTGGAGCGGGCCAAGGCCGCCCGGGGCGAGGCGCCGGCCGGCGGTGGCGGCGAGCCGACCCCGATCTCGGCGGCCCGTTCCGCCCAGAAGAAGGCGGCCGAGAAGAAGGCGGCCAAGGCGCCGGCCAAGAAGGCCGCCGAGAAGAAGGCGGCGCCCAAGAAGACGGCCGCGAAGAAGGCCGCCCCGAAGAAGGCCGCCGAGGGCGAGAAGAAGCCCGCGGCGAAGAAGGCGGCCCCGAAGAAGGCGGCCCGCAAGACCGCCTGACCCGCGCCGGCCCGCGTCCCCCGGCCGCCGACGCCTGCCCGGCGCACCGCGCGGGTTGCCTTGACGCCGGTGGCAAGGTCTAGCGTCGGTCGCGTCGGACGAGGGAGGTCGGATGCTGATCGGTGAGCTGGCGGAACGCGCCGGCACGAGCACCCGGACCCTGCGCTACTACGAGACGCACGGCCTGGTCCGGGCGGCCCGCTCGGCCAACGGCTACCGGGTCTACGACGAGGCGGAGCTGCACGTCGTACGCGAGATCCGGGCCCTGCTCGCGGTGGGCTTCGGGCTCGACGACATCCGCCCGTTCGTCGCCTGCCTCCGGGCCGGCAACGCCGCCGGCCACGTCTGCCCGGACTCCGTCGCGGTGCTGCGGCGGAAGCTGGCCGAGGTGGACGCCGGCATCGACCGACTGCACGCGGTCCGGCAGGAGCTGCGGGACCAGCTCGCCCACGCCATCGCCCACCGGGAGGAAACATGCTCCAGACTGCGCCGCACGGCTCGCTGACCGCCGTCACCGACGACACCTTCGCCGCCGTGGTGCTCGCCGCCGACCGGCCGGTGGTGGTCGACTTCTGGGCCGACTGGTGCCCGCCGTGCCGGGCGATCTCCCGCAGCCTCGCCGAGCTGGCCGGGGAGTTCGCCGGGCAGCTGGTCTTCGCCACGATCGACACCGACGCCAACCCGGACACCACGCGCACGTACGGCGTGCTGTCCCTGCCCACCCTCCTGGTCTTCCACCGGGGCGAGGTGGTCGGCTCGATCGTCGGGGCGCGGCCGAAGCACCACCTTCGGCAGTCCCTGGCCCGGCACCTGGCCGGCTGAGCCCCAGGGCGGCGGCCCGCTTGGCCGCCGCCCTGCCCCGGGCGTTCCTGCCGGTGCTGGTGGGGCGCGGGTGGCCCGCGTGCTGGAAGCGGGACGGCCGAGGCGGCGCGGTAGGCGTCGGGGCGGGTACCGTGTGCGTCGGCTTTCCCCTCCCGGCACTCCGATGCCGGCCACACCTTCGCAGCAGGGAGTCGACGCCGTGAGCGAGCGTACGCAGAACCGAGCCCAGAAGTCGGAGCGGCGGCTGGCCGCCCAGTTGGCGGCGCAGAAGGCGGCCGAGGCGAAGCGTCGCCGGCAGGCGTGGGCCGGCGGGCTCGCCGGCGTCGCCGTGGTCGCGGTGCTGATCACCGTCTTCGTGACGATCGGGCAGAACGACGACGACTCGAAGGAGCAGGCAGCGGGCACCCCGTCGGCGTCCGCCACCGCCCCGGCCGCCGACGCGCCCCCCGCCCCGCAGCTCCCGGCGGGTGCGGACCCGGCCCTGGGCACCAAGCCGACGGTCGCCGCCGGCAAGGGCGAGCTGAAGAAGCTCACCGTGACCCCGCTGATCAAGGGCACCGGCCCGGCGGTGCAGAAGGGCCAGACGATCACCACGAACTACGTGGGCGTGTTCTACAAGGACGGCAAGGAGTTCGACTCGTCGTGGAACGCCGGCCAGCCGGCCTCCTTCGCGATCGGCGTCGGCCAGGTCATCCCCGGCTGGGACCAGGGCCTGGTCGGGGTGACCGTCGGCAGCCGCGTGCAGCTCGACATCCCGGCCGAGCTGGCGTATGGCAACGACCCCTCCAGCGGGCGGCCGACCGGCCCGCTGCGCTTCGTCGTGGACGTGCTCGCCGCCCAGTGACCCGGGCGGCCGGCCCGGTTCGCCCGGGTTGTCGCCCCGGTGTGATGCAGTAGCCCACAGAGGGCTTCCGGCCCTTCAGCCAGCGGCAGTAGGTTCAGCGTCACCCTGGGCGCCCGCCGTCCGGGGTGACCACCGGACCGGACGCGGAGGTGCACGTGACGGCGCTGGACGACGCGGGGCGGACCGCCCGGGTGATGTGGACGCACTTCGAGCCGGTCCACGCGGTCACCTACTTCCATCCCCGTGCCCGCGCCGCCTTCGAGGCGGTCGGGCTGCGCGGCTTCTGGCGCGGCTACTTCGCCGGCCGGGCGGCGCCGCTCGGGCCCGTCGACGCCGCGCCGGTGGTCGGGTCGTTCTTCAACTTCGCCCCGCACACCGTGGCGCGGGCGCTGCCGGCCGTCTGGCGGCTCGCCACCCCGCCGGAGGCGCTGCGCGCCCGGCTCACCGGCGCGGTGCAGGCGCTGGCCGAGCTGACCTACGAGCTGCCCGAGTCGCACCTGGTCGAGGCGGCCGAGCTGCTGGAGGCGGCCGCCGCCGAGGTGGAGCCCGCCGGCCGGGTGCTCGGCGCGGCCAACGCCGCCCTGCCGCGCGGCGAGTACCCGCTGGCCCGGCTGTGGCAGGCCGCCACGACGCTGCGGGAGCACCGGGGCGACGGGCACGTCGCGGCGCTGGTCGCGGCCGACCTCGACCCGGTGGAGACGCTGGCCTGGCGGGTCGCGGTCGGCCTGTCCCCGCAGTACCTGGCCGGGCGGGGCTGGGCCGAGGAGCAGTGGGCCGCCGCCCGTGCCCGGCTGGCCGAACGGGGCTGGCTCACCGCCGAGGGCGAGGCGACCGCGCAGGGCCGCGACCGGTTCCAGGCGATCGAGGACGCCACCGATGCCGCCGCCGCGCGACCGTGGCGGGCGCTCGGCCCCGAGCGCGCCGACCGGCTCCGGGAGCTGCTCGAACCGATCGCCCGCGCCGCCCACTTCGTCATCCCCGAGGAGAACCCGATCGGCCTGCCCACCCCGCAGAGCTGACCGCCGCCCGTCCGGGACAGCGCGGGTCATCGCCCGCCCGGGAAACGGCGCGGGTCATCGCCCGGCGAGTCGGCCCGGTCGTCGCCCGTCCGGGACGGCGCGGGTCGCCGCCCGATGGGGCAGGATGGGGCCGTGGCGGATGCGGTGATCTTCGACCTGGACGGCGTGATCGTGGATTCGGAGCCGGTCTGGGAGGAGGTGCGGCGGGCGTACGTGGCGGCGCACGGCGGCACCTGGCAGGCCGACACGCAGCGCCGGCTGATGGGCATGAGCACCGGCGAGTGGGCCCGGTACCTCAGCGGGGAGCTGGGCGTCGACCGGAGTGCCGAGCAGGTCGCCACCGAGGTGGTCGAGGAGATGATCCGGCGGTACGCGGCGCGCGTACCGCTGATCGACGGGGCCGACGAGGTCGTGCGCCGGCTGGCCGGGCGGTGGCCGCTGGGGCTCGCCAGTTCCTCGCCGACCCGGCTGATCGCGGCGGCGCTGGTCGCGACGGGCCTGGCCGACGTGTTCGGCGCGACGCTGTCGACCGAGGAGACCGAGCGGGGCAAGCCGGCGCCGGACGTCTACCTGGCGGTCGCCGGGCGGCTGGGCGTCGACCCGGCCCGCTGCGTCGCCGTGGAGGACTCGTCCAACGGCGTCCGGTCGGCGGCCGCCGCCGGGATGACGGTGGTGGCGGTGCCGCACGGGTCGTACCCGCTGGACCCGGACGCCGAGCGGCTCGCGGCGGTGGTGCTGGGCGCGGTGGGCGAGCTGACCCCCGCCACGGTGGACCGGCTCGGGTAGCGGCTCAGGCCGGACGGGCGACCACGTCCAGCAGCGGCGTCGGCCGGTCGACCCGGGCGATCTCCGCGACGGTCCAGCCCGCGGCGCCCACCCGGTCGACGAGCCGGTCGACGAGCGGGGCCAGCCGGGCGGGGTGCGGCGGCTCGTAGACCAGGTGCAGCACGCCGTCGGGGGCCAGCAGGCCGGCGAGGCGGCGGAACTCGGCGGTGGGCGGCCGGGTCCAGAACAGGTTGACGTTGACCGCGAGGATCCGGTCGTAGCGCTCCCCGGGGGAGTCCAGGGTGGACAGGTCGGCGTGCCGGAAGACGGCCCGACCGGCGGCGACCTGCGCGGCGTTGCGCTGGGCGGCGGCCCGCAGCGCGGTGGCGGACCGGTCGACCGCGACGACCCGGGCGACCGCCGGCACCGCGCAGATGAGCGCGACGGCCACGCCGTTGCCGCAGCCGATCTCCAGCACCTGGTGGCCGGCGCGCAGGTCGAGCCGGTCCACGGCCCAGCGCAGCCGCTCCGGCACCCGCCTGGTCGCCACCCGGTCAGCGTAGCCACGCCGGACCCGTCAGACCCGCCCGAATCGGGCTCGACCTCGGCGCGCGTCGCCGAGCGGCCCCGCGACTCCCCGGTGCCGGCCGGTTCGGCGTCGGCCCCCACCCCGTCCCGCATGACCACTCCCTCCCGCCGGTCACCCGGTTGCACGGTTTCCGGCCCCGCCGGGATCGGCATGAGCGCGGGTCCGCCGGGTACGGCAGCCGACGGCGCCCCGCGCCGGGGCCGCCGGGTGAGGAGACGGGGATGAAGGCGATCGTGTACGAGCGCACCGGCGACGCCTCGGTGCTGCAACTGGTCGACCGGCCGGTGCCGGAGCCGGGTCCCGGCGAGGTCCTGGTGCGGGTGGCGGTCTCCGGGGTGAACCCGACGGACTGGAAGTCGCGCCGGCAGGGGCCGCTGCCGGACGGCTGGCAGACGCCGGGGCAGGACGGCGCGGGGGTGATCGAGTCGGTCGGCGAGGGGGTCGACCGGGAGTTGACCGGCGAGCGGGTCTGGCTGTGGGAGGCCGCCTGGCAGCGCCCGTGGGGCACCGCGGCCGAGTACACGGTGGTGCCGGTCCGGCAGGCGGTACCTCTCGGCGACGCCTCCTTCGACGTGGGGGCCTGCCTGGGCATTCCCTTCCTCACCGCGCACCGGTGCCTGACGGCCGGGGAGTACACGCCGGACAGGCTGCACGCCGGGTCGCTCAGCGACCACACGGTGCTCGTGCAGGGCGGGGCGGGGGCGGTGGGCAACGCGGCCATCCAGCTCGCGCGGTGGGCGGACGCCTGCGTGGTCGCCACGGTCAGCAGCCCCGAGAAGGCGCAGCTCGCGGCGGCGGCCGGCGCGTCCTTCGTGGTCAACTACCGGGAGCAGGACGTGGTCGAGGAGGTCCGCAAGATCGCGCCCGACGGGGTGCACACCATCGTCGAGGTCTCCGCGGCGCGCAACGCCGCGACCGACGTGCAACTGCTCGGGCGGGGCGGCGCGGTGTGCGTCTACGCCGACGACGGCGGGGACGAGGTGACCCTGCCGATCCGGCCGTCGATGGTGCCGAACGCGCGCTGGCAGTTCGTGCTCGTCTACACGGAGCCGAAGGCGGCCAAGGCCCAGGCGGTGGTGGACGTGGCCGCCGCGGCGGCGCAGGGCGGCATCCGGGTGGGCGAGGACGCGGGCCTGCCACTGCACCACCACCCGCTCTCGGCGGCGGCCGCCGCGCACCGGGCGGTGGAGAACTCGGTGGTCGGGAAGGTGCTCATCAGCACCAGCGCCCCCGGGTGACGGCCCCGCCGGGAGGCGGCTGAGCGTCCGCCGAAAGACGGTGGGCGCCCGCCACCGGACGGGACCACCGCCCCAAACCCCTATCATCTGCGCGAGTTTCCCCGTCATCGGGACAGAGGCGAACAACTTTCGCAACAATGGTGGTGCGGGTCGCCCCGCAAAGGAACGGGCGGCCCCGGCGCGGTGCGAACGCCGGGGCCGCCCCTGGGGAGGGATGTCTCAGGAGTGCGTCCCTTACCCCAACAGGCGACGGTGCGCCTGAAAACGTTACGGGGCCGTCAGCTCCCGGACACTCAGCTCGCCCTCGGCGTACCTCGAACGCACCACCTTCTTGTCGAACTTGCCGACGCTGGTCTTCGGCACCGCGTCGATGACCGCCCAACGCTCCGGCAACTGCCAGCGGGCCACCGACCCGGCCAGGAACTCCCGCAACTCCTCCGGGTCGACCGACGCCCCCTCGCGGAGGACGACGGTGGCCAGGGGCCGCTCCCCCCAGCGCTCGTCGGGCACCCCGACCACGCAGGCCTCCAGCACGGCCGGGTGGGCCATCAGCGCGTTCTCCAGCTCCACCGAGGAGATCCACTCGCCGCCGGACTTGATCACGTCCTTGGACCGGTCGGTGAGGGTGATGTAGCCGTCCGGCGAGAGGGTGCCGACGTCGCCGGTGCGCAGCCAGCCATCACGGAACTTCTCCTCGTCCGGGGTGTCGTCGCCGAGGTAGCGGGCGGTCACCCAGGGCCCCCGGACCTCCAGCTCGCCCACGGACGTGCCGTCGGCGGGCATCGGCTCGCCCAGCGGGCCGACGATCCGGGCCTCGACCCCGGCCGGCACCCGGCCCTGCGTGTAGCGGTAGCGCCAGGCGTCGTCGCCGGTCGCCCCGGCCGGCGGGCGGGCCACCGAGCCGAGCGGCGACATCTCGGTCATCCCCCAGGCGTGCACGATGTCGATGCCGTGCCGCTCGCCGAACGCGTGCATCAGTGCCGGCGGGCAGGCCGACCCGCCGACGATCACCTCCTGCAGCGAGGAGGTGTCCACCTCGTGGCCGTCGAGGTGGGCCAGCAGGTCGTTCCAGATGGTCGGCACCGCCCCGGCCAGGGTGGGCCGCTCGGCGGCGATCATGTCGGCGATCGGCGCGGCCTGGAGGAACCGGTCCGGCATGATCACCGACGCGCCGGAGATGAACGCCGCGTAGGGCAGGCCCCAGGCCATCGCGTGGAACATCGGCACGATGACCAGCTCGCGGGTGGTCGGGCCGAGGCCGAAGGACTCCGGCATGCAGACCTGGAGGGAGTGCAAGTATATCGACCGGTGCGAGTAGGCGACGCCCTTGGGGTGTCCGGTGGTCCCGGAGGTGTAGCAGAGGGCGGCGGCGGCGCGCTCGTCCACCTCCGGCCAGTCGTAGACGTCGGGCCGATCGGCCAGCAGCGCGTCCCAGTGGTGTACGACGATCCGGTCGCCGGCCGCCGCCATCAGCGGGGCCGGGTCCCCGCCGCCGACCACGACCACGTGCCGCACCGTGGTCATCTCGCCGATCACCCGGGCGAGCAGCGGGATGAGCGTCGAGTCGACCAGCACCACCCGGTCCTCGGCGTGGTTGGCGATGTAGGCGACCTGCTCCGGGAAGAGCCGGATGTTGAGGGTGTGCAGCACGGCGCCCATGCTCGGCACCGCGAAGTAGGCCACGAGGTGCTCGTTGTTGTTCCACATGAAGGTGGCGACCCGCTCGTCGCCGGTGACCCCGCACTCGTCGCGCAGCGCGTGGGCCAGCCGGGCGGCCGTCCGCCCGACCTCGGCGTACGACATGCGGCGCGGTTCGCCGCCGGTCCATGTGACGACCTCGGCCGTGCCGTGCACGGTCGAGCCGTGGGTGAGGATCCGCGCGACCTGGAGGGGGGCGTCCATCATCGTGCTACGCATGGGTAACAAATTAGTGTCGCCGGTCACACCTTGGGAACCCTGGAAAACCCGTCCGCCCCCGGCCGGCCCCGTAAATTGTCCGGGTGAGCATCTCCTGGGCCGATTCGTACGTGGGCCAGTTGCGCGCCCTGGCCGGTGACCGGACGCTGATGTTCGTCGGGGCCCGCGCCGTGGTCCGCGACAACGCCGGGCGCGTCCTGCTGATCCAGCGCTCCGACAACCACCAGTGGGCCCTGCCGGCCGGCGCGATGGAGCTGGGCGAGTCGATCGCCGACTGCGCCGTCCGCGAGGTACGCGAGGAGACGGGCCTGCGCGCCCTGCGGGTCAGCGCCTTCGCCCTCTACACCGGCCCGGACCGCACCCACACCAACATGTACGGCCACACGTACCAGATCTTCACGACCGCGTTCCGCGTCGAGGAGTGGGACGGCAACCTGGCCCGGGTCACCGACGAGACCGTCGACGCCGGCTTCTTCCACCGGGAGCAGTTCCCGGCCCCGCTCTCCACGAGCGTCCCCGAGACCCTCGCCGACCTCGACGTCTTCGAGCAGACCAACCGGCTGATCCTCAAGTGACCCGGGCCGGGGCGCACCCCGGACACCGATCGCGCCCGGAGTGACAGCCGAGGGTCAGAGCATGGTCTGGCTCTTCGCCTCCATCTCGGCGGCGGCCTCCTCCTTCGACTCCCGGGACAGCGGCTTGCCGCCCGGCGCCGGGGCCTCGCCGCCGAGGCCGTCCGTGCCGCCCGTGGCGCCGCCGGGGCCCGCCCCGCGCAGCTTCTCGTTCGGCAGCGCGAGGGTGACCAGCACCGCCACGATCGCGATCAGCCCGGTGGTCAGGAAGACCAGGTGCAGCGACTCGACGAACGACACCTGGACGGCCGCGCGGACGGGGGCGGGCAGGGCCAGGATGGTGGCCGGGTCGTTGACCGAGACGTCCGCTCCGCCGCTCGCCGCCACCGCGGCCTGCTGCTGCGGCGGCAACTGGGCGATCGCCCCCGGCAGCCGGCCGGCCAACTCGGACGTGAGCCGCGACGACAGCACCGCGCCGAGGATGGCGACGCCGAACGACCCGCCCAGCGACCGGAAGAACGTCGCCGACGAGGTGCCGGCGCCCAGGTCCCGCATCGAGACGGCGTTCTGCACGGCCAGGATCAGCGACTGCATGCAGAGCCCCAGCCCGACGCCGATCACCACCATGAAGCCGAAGGCCGCCCAGAGCGAGGTGCCCACCTCCAGCCGGGTGAACAGCAGCATGCCGACCACCAGCACCGCCGCACCGGCCACGGGGAACCACTTGTACCGCCCGATCCGACTCATCGCCCGGCCGGTCAGCACCGAGGTGACGATGATGCCGGCCATCATCGGCAGCATCAGCAGGCCGCTGCGGGTCGGCGAGGCGCCCTTGACGATCTGGAGGTAGAGCGGGATGAAGATGATCGACCCGAACATCACCAGGCCGAGCACGAAGCCGGCGCTGTTTGCCAGGGCGAAGGTGGCGCTGCGGAACAGCCGCAGCGGCAGGATCGGCTCGGCCACCCGGGCCTCCTGGAGCACGAAGAGCACGCCGAGCACCGCGCCCGCGACGAAGAGCCCGATGATCACACCGGAGCCCCAGGCGTACTCGTTGCCGCCCCAGCTCAGCGCGAGCAGCAGACAGCTCACCCCGGCGACCAGCAGCGCCGCGCCGAGCCAGTCGATCGCGTGGTCGCGCCGGGTGAACGGGATCAGCCGCATCACCCGGGAGCAGACCACGATCGCCAGGATCGCCAGCGGCACGTTGACGTAGAAGATCCACCGCCAGTCGGTCTCGGCGAAGTAGCCGCCGACCAGCGGCCCGGCGACCGAGGAGAGGCCGAAGACCGCCCCGAACAGCCCCTGGTAGCGACCGCGTTCCCGGGGCGTGACCACGTCCGAGATGATGGTGAACGCCAGCGTCATCAGGCCGCCGGCGCCGAGACCCTGGATCCCGCGGGTGACGATGAGCTGGGTCATGTCCTGCGACAGGCCGGCCAGCAGCGAGCCGAGCAGGAACGTGCCGATGGAGAAGAGGAACACCGGGCGGCGCCCGTACAGGTCGGCCATCTTGCCGTAGAGCGGCGTCGAGGCCGTGGAGGCGAGCAGGTACGCGGTGACCACCCACGAGTAGTGGTTGATCCCGCCCAGCTCGCCGACGATCGTCGGCAGGGCGGTGCCGACGATCGTCTGGTCGAGCGCGGCCAGCAGCATGCCGGTCATCAGGCCGAACATGAGCAGCCGGATCTGCCGCCTGTTGAGCACCGGGGCTTCCGTGGTCATCCCAGGTCCTTTCCCCGCCCACCCGAAACATGCGTGCCGGCTGGTCGCCGGTCGGGTCGACCGCGAGTCGGCCGGCGGTGCCGGCCGTCGGCCCGCCGACCGCACGGTCGACGAGGGGTCACCGGGACGGGTGCGGCCCCTCGGCGAACTCCTCGACGATCTTCGCGCAGAAGGCCGGCAGGTCGCCGGGCTTTCGGCTGCTGACCAGCCCGTCGTCCGTGACGACCTGCTCGTCGACCCAGGTCGCGCCCGCGTTGGTCAGGTCGGTGCGCAGGCTCGGCCAGGAGGTCATCCGGCGGCCCCGCACCACGTCCGCCTCGATGAGCGTCCACGGGCCGTGGCAGATCACCCCGACCGGCTTGCCGGCGTCGAAGAACCCCCTGACGAAGCGCACCGCGTCCGGGTCGGTCCGCAGGAAGTCCGGGTTCGCCACCCCGCCGGGCAGCACCAACGCGTCGTAGCCGCCCGCGTCCGCGTCGGCCACGGTCACGTCCACGTCGTACGCGGTGGACTGGTCCAGGTGGTCGAAGGACCGGATCGTGCCGGGCCTGAGCGAGACCAGCACCGCCGTGGCGCCGGCCCGCTCCACCGCCTCGCGGGGCTGGACGTACTCGACCTCCTCCACGCCGTCGGCGGCCAGGAACGCGATCCGCTTGCCCTGAAGTGTCGTCGCTGCCATGTCGGTGTCCTCTCCTCTCCGGGGTACCGTCCGTCCCTTCCCGGGGCCCGGTGCCCGAAACCCGCGCCGGGGGTGCGCCCAGGTTTGACGGGGGTGCCGAGGGGGACCCCGGGAGGCATGGCAGCAGCAGCGGAACAACGCCGGCTCGCCACGGTGGTGGAGGGCTGGCTGGGGCGTCCCGTCCTGGTCATCGGCGACGCCATGCTCGACGACTGGCGGTTCGCCGAGTCCGACCGGCTCTGCCGGGAGGCGCCCGCCCCCGTCCTCACCCTGCGCCGGCGGATCTCGGCGGCCGGCGGGGCGGCGAACACCGCGGTGAACGTCGCGGCGCTCGGGGGCCGGGCGGTGCTGGTCGCACCGGTCGGCGCGGACGTCGCCGGGGACGAGTTGCACGACTGTCTGGACCGGGCCGGCGTCTGGGACCGTACGGTCAACCAGCCCGGCCGCCCGACGCCGGTGAAGCGGCGCATGCTGGCCGGCAACCAGATCCTGCTGCGCGAGGACTCCGGCGACCCGGACGACGCGCTCGACGACGACGGGGTGGCCCGGCTGCTCACGGCACTGGACTGCGCCACCGAGGAGCTGCGCGCCGCCGCCGGTGGCGAGGCGCCCACCCTGGTGGTCTGCGACTACGGCCTGGGCGCGCTGCCCGCTCCGGTGCGCGCCTGGCTGGTCGCCCAGCGGGAGCGGTACGCGACGGTCGCCCTGGACGCCCACGACCTGGCCGACTGGCGTGGCCTCGCCCCGACCGTGGTGACCCCGAGCTTCGCCGAGGCGACCCGGCTGCTCGCCCGGGCCGCCGGCACCCGGCCGGCCCACGCGACCGAGCTGCACCTGGACCACCCCGACGGCGATCCGGCCGACGGCCCCTCCGAACTCACGGTGGGCGCCGCGCCGGGCGGCCTCGGGCCGCTCCACGGCATCCGCCACCCCGACGCGACGGGCTCGACCGGGAACGCCGGTGGCCTGCCCGGGACCCAGCCGGCCGGAAACGCCGGTGGCCTGCCCGGGACCCACCCGGCCGGAAACGCCGGCGGCGTGGCCGGGACCCACCCGGCCGGAAACGCCGGCGGCGTGGCCGGGACCGGCCCGGCCGGCGGCGGAGCGGGACCAACCGGGCACGGGGCAGGCCCCGTCCGCGGCGGTGTCGGGCCGACCGGCGAGCCGACGCCCGGCGAGGGCCGGGTGGCGATGACCGGGGACGGGCTCACCGTGACCGGCACCGGCGTCACCGTCAACGCCACGGCGGGCGAGGGCGTCGACCGGGCGGTGCTGGCCGAGTCCCGCCTCGCCGAACTGCGCGCGCACACCGGCGCCGACGTGGTGGCGGTGACCCTGGACACGGAGGGGGCGGTGGTCGGCGGGGCCGACGGCGAGCCCCGGCGCAGCCACAGCACCCCGGTGCCCGCCAGCCACGCGGTCGGCGCGGGGGACGCGTACCTGGCGGCGATGACGCTGGCGCTGGCCGCCGACGCGCCGCTGCCGACCGCCGCCCAACTGGCCCAGCTCGCCGCGACCATCACGGTCTCCGACACCGGCACCTGCGTGTGCCGCCGGGAGGACCTGCTCGCGGCCCTGGACGTGCCGGTCGACGGGGCGGGCCACCGGTCGCTGGTGGGGGCCGACGAACTGGCCGCGCTCGTCGCGGAGCACCGCCGGGCGGGCCGCTCGATCGTCTTCACCAACGGCTGCTTCGACGTGCTGCACCGCGGCCACGTGCGCTACCTGGAACAGGCCCGGGCGCTCGGCGACCTGCTGGTGGTGGCGGTCAACTCCGACGGCAGCGTACGCCGGCTCAAGGGCCCGGACCGGCCGGTGAACCCGGTCGAGGACCGGATCGCGCTGTTGGCCGCGCTGGCCTGCGTCGACCACGTGGTGGTCTTCGAGGAGGACTCCCCGGCAGGTCTCATCGAGACCGTCCGCCCCGACGTGTACGTCAAGGGCGGCGACTACCCGCCGGAGATGGTGCCGGAGGGCCCGCTGGTCCGCCGGCTCGGCGGGCAGGTCCGCACCCTCGGGTACGTGCCGGACCGGTCCACCTCGGCGATCATCGACCGGATCCGGTCGCACAGCCAGGAACCCCAGGGGGACTCCTCCCTGACGAGCAAGCCGTCGTGAGCCGCCCGCTCGACCTCGGCACGGCCGAGCGGTTCCGCGCCGAGCGGCTGCTCGACGTGCTGATCCCGACCCGCAACCGCCCGGCCGAGCTGGCGGTCACGCTCTCCGGGCTGGCCGCCGAGGAGGGCGTGCCCGGCTTCGGGGTGGTGGTCAGCGACCAGTCCGACGGCGACGCCGCGTACCGGCACCCGGCGTCGGCCACCATGGTCCGGGCGCTGCGTCACCGGGGCCACCCGGTGCTGCTGACCCGCCGGCTGCCCCGGCGCGGGCTGGCCGAGCACCGGGCCTACCTGCTCGCCGCCTCCGCCGCCCGGTACGTGCTCTGCCTCGACGACGACGTCTGGCTGGAACCGGGCACCCTGGGCCGGCTGGTCACCGCCATCGAGGAGCTGGGCTGCGGCTTCGTCGGCAACGCCGTGCACGGGCTGTCGTACGCCGACGACGTCCGGCCGGACACGCACCGGAACTACGAGGAGTGGACCGGGCGGCCCACGCCGGAACGGATCCGCCCGGGCACCCCCGAATGGGACCGGGCATCGATCCACTCGGCGGCGAACCTGCTGCACGTCACGCGGACGCTCGACCTGCCGCCAGGGGCCTGGCGGGCGTACAAGGTGTCCTGGATCGGCGGCTGCGTGCTCTACGACCGGGCCAAGCTCGTCGATTCCGGCGGGTTCGACTTCTGGCGGCGGGTGCAGGAGAAGCACCAGGGCGAGGACGTCGCCGCCCAGCTCGCCGTGTTGGCGCGCCACGGCGGCGCCGGCGTCCTGCCCAGCGGCGCGTACCACCTGGAGTCGCCGACCACCGTCACCGACCGGGACGTGGAGGCGTGGGAGGTCGTGCTCGCCGAGGAGGACGCGGCCCAGCCGGCCTGAACCCGCGATCGGCGGCCGTGCTCGGGGCGCGCCGGGCTCGGGGCACCGTGCTCAGGGCGCGCCGGGCTCGGGGTGCAGCAGCTCGCGGGCCGCCTCCACCACCTCCACCACCGGCACGTCGGTGACGAACGAATCCCGGTGCGGGCACTCGCCGTCGCCGGGGCGGTGCGGGTAGATGCCGGGGGTGCAGTCCACCCCGCAGACCGGGCAGAGCACCGTCCACGAGGCGATCGGCCGGTGCCGGCCGCGCAGCAGGTTCGCCACGTTGATCAGGTTGCCGACCCAGTAGACGCCGACGGTCGCGGTGCCCACGGCGGCGGCGAGGTGCAGCGGCCCGGTGTCGTTGGAGATCACCAGTTCGCAGCCGGCGTAGCAGCCGGCCAGCCCGCCGAGGCTGAGCGTGCCGACCTGCGGGCGGACCGGCACCCCGGCCGCCGCGACCACCCGGTCGACCACCTCCTGCTCCGCCGGGGTGCCGGTGACCAGCACCTCGTACCCGTCGCCGACCAGGTCGCGGGCGACCCCGGCGAAGCGTTCGGCGGGCCAGCGCCGGCGGGTGTCCGTCGCGCCGGGGTGCAGCGCGACCCTGGGCCGCTGCGGTGGGCCGAGCACCTCGGCCGCTTCGGCCCGGTCGGCGTCGGTGACGGCCAGCGCCGGGACGACCGTGGTGGCCGGCGCACCCACCAGCGCGGCCACCTCCAGGTAGCGGACCACCTCGTGCTGGTAGTAGACGTACCGGATCCAGCGGTCCAGCGGCGGCGCGTCCTCGGCGCGCAGCCCGGCGGTGACCCGGGCGCCGAGCGCGCCGACGAACGGGTTGGAGTTGGCGCCCCCGCCGTGCACCTGGAGCGCCAGGTCGAAACGCTCCTTGCGCGCCGCGGCGAGGAAGTCGTCCGTCGACGACTCCGGCTCGTCCGGCTCGGGGTGGCGGATCCCGGGCGCGGGCGGCACCACCATGACCCGGTCCACCGGGCCGGGCCGGTCGCGCCAGAGCTTCGCGTGCCACGGCGCGCCGAGCAGCACGATCTCCGCCTCCGGGTACGCGGCGCGCAGCGCGTCCAGCGCCGGCAGGACGAAGATGAAGTCGCCGAGCGCGTTGGCGCGCAGCACGGCGATCCGCTCGACGTCGGGCACGCGCCCGGCGACCGGGCCGAGCACGTCCGGGGTGACCACGGGCCCCCGCTACGGCCGGTCGGTCTCGCCGACGGCGATGTCCGGGTGGTGCATCTCCCGGTCGGCGGCCGGGTCGACGACGGTCCGCGTGCCCACCGGGGCACCGGGGCGGCCGACGGTGATGGTGCGGGGTGTGGGGCGGGCGGCCCGGGGCAGCCGGACCCGGAGCAGGCCATGGTCCATCACCGCGTCGATGGCGTCCGGGTCCACGCGGGCGGGCAGGTCGACCCGGTACTCGAAGCCCCGCGTCTCGAAGCCGCCGGGGATGCCCTGGTCGGCGTTGACCTCGGCCTCGGAGCGGGCCCGGACGCACAGCTCGCGGTCGTCCAGCTCGACCGCCACCTCCTCCGGCGCCACCCCGGGCAGCCGCACCACGACCTCCCAGCCGTCGGCGGTCTCGGCCAGCTCGACGTCCGGCGGCCCGGCCCGCCCGCCGACCAGCCGGCGCAGCTCGGAGCGCAGGGACTGCAACTCGCCCATCGGGTCCCAGCCCTGCTGCCGCCCGCGCCAGCCCCGGCCGGACCCGCCGCCCTGCTCACTCATGCCGGCCCTCCGCTGCGCTCCGTGCCACCATGGGCACCACCGCCCCGAGCCTGATGATTCGCTCGCTGTGCTCGCTCATGCCGGCCCTCCGCTGCGCTCCGTGCCGCCACGAGGCACCACCGCCCTGAGCCTGATGATTCGCTCGCTGTGCTCGCTCATCGCACCTCTCCGATCCGGTGGGTGGCCGCCGAGGAGCGCAGTGAGCTGGGCGCGTCCAGGCCGGCGTCCCGGTCCACACCGACGCCGAGCCGGTCGACCAGTTCCCCACCGAGCCAGGCGCTGATGCCGAGGATGGCCAGCGCGACCACCTCGATGGCGATCAGCGCGCCGCCGGCGGCCCGGGAGTCGGCGTTGAGCCGCACCGCCCAGGTCGCCGCGAACAGCAGGATCACGGCGAGGTTCGCGGCGGCATGGCTCAGCCCCACCCGCTTGGCGCGGGTCCCCGACGGGATGGCCAGGAGGTCGAACGTCCCGGCCGCCGCGGCCAGCAGGCCGCCGACCAGGCCGACGGTGATGTTCCAGTACGCGACCTCGCCGAGGAAGTCCGGCCCGCCGACGGTGTCCACCACGTCGAACAGGACCGCGGTGACCAGCAGGGCCACCGGGAACATCACCAGCATCGGGTGGACGGGGTGGCCCAGCACCTTGAGTCGGCTCTCCATCCGGGCCTCCACTGCTCGGTCTGTCCGGGCGCCTCGGGTGAGGCGGTACCCCCGCCGCCGACGGGCAAACCTCGCGCCGGCCGCCTCCCCCTAGGCTGGCGGGCGGCGGCCACGCCGCCACCGGAACCAACGCACGGGGGAGGGTCACGTGACGGTGGAGATCACGTCGCACGAGGAACTGCGCGAGCTGCTGGGGGCGCCGATGCCGCGGGCGCTGGCCAAGGAACGGCCCGTCCTGCACGAACGGGACCGGCAGTGGCTCGCCGCGTCACCGTTCTGCCTGGTGGCGACGGCCGGCGCGGACGGCAGCTGCGACGTCTCGCCGAAGGGCGACCCGCCCGGCTTCGCGCTGGTGCTGGACGACCGGACCATCGCGATCCCCGAGCGACCGGGCAACCGGCGCGCCGACGGCTACCGCAACATCCTCGACAACCCGCACGTCGGGCTGCTCTTCCTGATCCCCGGGCGCACCGACACACTGCGGATCAACGGCCGGGCGCGGCTGGTCCGGGACGCCCCGTGGTTCGACGACATGGTGGTGAAGGGTCACCGCCCGGTCCTCGCCGTGGTCGTGGAGATCGAGCAGATCTTCTACCACTGCGCCAAGGCGTTCCTGCGCTCGCAGCTGTGGCAGCCGGAGAGCTGGCAGCCGGAAGCGCTGCCGTCCCGGGCCCGGCTGATCAAGGAGGTCGAGAACCCGGCCGAGAGTCTGGCCGACCTGGAGCGCCACTACGGCCCGGGCTACGCCGCCACGATCTATTCCTGACCGCCGTCCCGGTGCGGTTTCGGCCGCCTCACCTCCACCATTGCTAAAGACATCTTTATAAAGATAGCTTTAGGGTATGTCCCTACCCGAGGTGAAGCTCTCCGACCCCAAGGCCCTGCGCGGCTACGCGCACCCGCTGCGGATGGCCCTGATCGGGCTGCTGCGGCAGCAGGGCCCGATGACCGCCACCCAGGCCGCCGAGCGCCTCGGCGAGAGCGTGCCGAGCTGCTCGTTCCACCTGCGACAGCTCGCCAAGTACGGGCTGGCCGAGCGGGCGCCGGGCACCGACGCCCGGGAACGGCCCTGGCGGGCCACCGCCCTCAACACCTCCTGGGACGACGCCTCCGACGACCCCCAGACGCGGGCGGCCGTCGACGAGCTGAACGCCGTCCAGCTCGCCCTCTACACCCGCCGCGCCGAGGAGTTCCTGAGCCGACGGGCCGACGAGCCGACGGAATGGCGGGCGGTCACGGGGTTCAGCGACCGGCCGGTGCACGTCACCCCCGACGAGATGGCCGAGCTGACCGCGCGGATCGAAGCCCTGCTCGCGGAGTACGACGACCGGATCACCGACCCGACGAAACGTCCGGCCGGCAGCCGGAAGGTCAGCCTCATGCACCTGGCCGTCCTCACCGATCCGCCGCCGGCCGGAGCCTCCGCCGGCGAGCAGGGCAGTGCGCGATGAGCGCCGAGGCGACCGCCACCCCGGTCACCGCCCCGCCCGGCAGCCCGTCCCGACGCGGTCCGCTGCCCCGGCTGCTGCGCGATAGGGTGTTCCGCCGGTACTGGTCGGCGCAGACCGTGTCGTACTTCGGCGACGAGATCTCCGCTCTGGCCCTGCCGCTGCTGGCCGTGCTGGTGTTCCAGGCCACGCCCGCCGAGATGGGCTACCTGACCGCCGCCGCGCTCGTCCCGAACCTGCTCTTCTCGCTGCTCGCCGGCGCCTGGGTGGACCGGTACCCGCACAAGCGCCGACTCATGATCCTCACCGACCTCGGCCGGGCGCTGCTGCTCACCGCCGTGCCGGTCGCCTACCTGCTGGGCGTGCTCACCCTGACCCAGCTCTACGTGGTGGCCTTCGCGGTCGGCACGCTCGCCGTGCTCTTCGAGGTCGCCCGAGGGCCGCTCTTCGTCTCCGTCGTGGCCCGACCCGACTACGTCGAGGCGAACACCCTGGTCAACGGCAGCCGGGCGATGTCCCACGTGGCCGGGCCAAGCATCGGCGGGGCCCTCGTGCAGGTGCTCACCGCGCCGATCGCCCTGATCGCCGACGCCCTGTCGTACGTCGTGTCCGCGTACTTCCTGATGCGGATCCGGCCGACGGAGCCGGCGCCCGCCCGCGGCGGCCTGGCCCTCGGCGGTGGGCTGGGCTTCATCGCGCGGACACCGATGATACGCGCGATCCTGCTCGGCACCACCACGCTCAACCTGTTCAACTTCATGCTGGCCGCGCTGTTCGTGCTCTACGCCACGCAGGAACTCGGCCTCTCGCCCGGCCTGCTGGGCGCGGTGCTGGGCGCGGGCGCGGTGGGTGGCCTGATCGGCGCGGCGCTGACCGGCCCGCTGGTCCGCCGCTTCGGCGTCGGGCTGACGCTGCTGGCCGGGTTCGTCCTCTTCCCTGCCCCCATGCTGCTCATTCCGCTCGCCGGCGGGCCGACACCGCTGGTCGTCGGGATGCTCTTCGCCGCGGAGTTCCTCGCCGCGATCGGGGTGATGCTGCTCGACATCACGACCGGCTCGGTGCAGACGGCGCTGACCCCGCAGACGCTGCTGGCCCGGGTGGCCGGGGCTCGGCGCACCATCAACTACGGCATCCGGCCGATCGGCGCGCTGCTCGGCGGCGCGCTCGGCAGCACCCTCGGCGTACGGCCGGCACTGTGGATCGCGACGGCGGGCGCCCTCGCCGGGGTGCTCTGGGTGTTCTTCTCGCCGGTCCGTCACCTCCGTGACCTGCCGGAACAGGCCGACTGACGGGGCCGGACGTTTGCGGTGGCCGCCGAGGGTACTGCTGTCGGGGACGGCCCGGCGCGTCACACGGCGCCATTCTCTGGACACGGGTCGAAGGAAGGACGGACCTCCCATGCCCACGCGAAGCAGCTCGGGGTCGACCGCGACCAAGAACCCCCCGGGCAACCAGACGCCGAACACCCCGGACATCAACGAGAGCGAGATCGCCCGGATGAAGGTCGACGACCTGCGCGACCGGCTGCGCCGGCGCGGCGTCACCGACACCGCCGACATGAAGAAGGACGACCTGGTCGAGGCCCTGGTCACGAGCCTCCGGGACGGCTCGGACTCCTCCGGGCCCGGCTCCTCGGGCTCCTCGTCCGGCGGCATCCGGACCGGCGCGCAGACCTCCACGTCGGTCAGGTACTCGCAGGTCATCGACTCCGTGGACGACGAGCCGGAGCGGCCGGGCCGCAGCCTGGTCACCACCGACCACGAGGTCATCCGGCAGTGGGCCGAGGCCCGCAAGGGCGTGCCGTGCACCGTCGACGGCACCGACCACGACGGCCACGCGGGCGTCCTGCGCTTCGACTTCCCCGCCAACGGGCGCGAGGACCGGCTGCGTGAGATCAGCTGGGAGGAGTGGTTCGAGGCGTTCGACAAGCGCCGGTTGAACTTCATCTACCAGGAGGAACGCGCCGACGGGCGGCAGAGCAACTTCTTCCGGCTGGACAGCCCGGACCGCGCGGACGGCTGAGCCCTCGTACCGCACGGCAGGCCCGGGTCGGCATCCCGCCGGCCCGGGCCGCCGCGGCTCGACGGCACGTCCTCGCCCGGCTCGCCGACGTCGGGCTCGCTGTCCGATGTGGTGTTCCGCCAGGTCCGGCGATTGAGCGTCATCACCGGGGGTAGGAGTTCACACGGACGAGGGACGGCTCTCCCCTCCGACGAGAGCAGTTCGACCAACGAGGAGGATCACCGTGACCACGAAGGTCGAGAAGTCCATCGAAGTGCAGGTTCCGGTCAGCACCGCGTACAACCAGTGGACGCAGTTCGAGGAGTTCCCCCGGTTCATGGGGGGCGTCCGCGAGGTGCGCCAGCTCGACGACCGACGGATGCACTGGGTCGCCGAGATCGCGGGCGTCAAGCGTGAGTGGGACGCGACGGTCCTGGAGCAGGTGCCCGACCAGAAGGTGGCGTGGGCGGCCACCGAGGGCGCGACCAACGCGGGGGCGGTCTACTTCCAGCCCGTCGGCCCCGACCGCACCATGGTCCGGCTGCACCTGGAGTACGAGCCCGAGGGCATGATCGAGAAGGCCGGCGACAAGCTGAACATCGTCGAGCGGCAGGCCGAGTCCGACCTGCGCAAGTTCAAGTCGTACATCGAGGAGCGCGGCGTGGAGACCGGGGCCTGGCGCGGCACGGTCGACGGCGGCCTCGGGGTCGGCACGCCGGGCGTCGAGCACGCCGCGGGCACGCGGGGCGACAGCGGCAAGGCCGGGGTGTCCGGCAAGGCCGTGGCCGCGGGCACCGCGGTGGCCGGGGCGGCGGCGGCCGGAGCCGCCGCGGCCACGAAGCGCCGCTCCGACACCGACGAGGACGGCCGTCCGGCCACCGGGACCGACGCGGGGTATGTGGTGCCCGAGACCGGGACCGCCGGCTACCCGCACCGCACGCTCTGAACTTTCCGTACGCCCAGGAGCGCCAGCGACCGGCCCAGGTCCCCGAGACCTGGGCCGTCGCTCGTGCCCATCCCGACCCCGGCCGCCCACCGCCCCGTCCGCCCGGGGATGCTGAGACGGCCGCGGGGCGCGCTTCCCTTTCGCGGGCGGCGTCAGGCCGTCTCCGCGGACACCATCCACAGGTGGCCGTCCGGATCGGCGAAGGCGCCCGCGTAGCCCCACGGCTGCTGGCCCGGCTCGACGACCACCTCCGCGCCGGCGGCCCGGGCCCGCTCGACGAGCTGGGCCGCCTCGGCCGACGTCGCCGCCGACAGGCTGAGGACGCACTCGCTGTGCCCGCGCCGGGCGACCTCGTGACGGCCGATGACCCAGCCGAAGCCGCCAGCCGGCACCAGCATGACCCGGAGACCGTCGTTGAGCACGAACTGCAACGGCTCGGGGATGCCGTCCTCCGCCGGTTCCCCGACGGCGTCCAGGCCGAGCCCTTCCGAATAGAAGCGGTACGAGGTCGGGCGGTCGGCGATCGGCAGGCTGACGACGACCGGTGCGTACTGCATGAGGCTGCCTCCAGGTTGACGGACGACGTGAGTCGTCAGGGTGGACGCCGACGGGCGCCGGAACTCATCGCTCCAGCTGCGCCCGGAGGCCGTACCGGTCGATCTGGATCCAGTACTCCACGATCAGCCCGTCGACCACCCGGTAGACCGCGCTGGTCACCTGGGTCACCGGCGCCCCGGTGGGCGCGAGACCGTCGACCTCCCCGACGTGGTGCCCCCGCTGCGTCCAGCGCGCGTAGACCTTCTCGCCGGAGCCGAAGAGCTCGTCGACGGTGAGGGTGAAGCGGCCGTACGCGTCGAGCATCTCCGTCACGTGCTCCGCGTACTGCTGGGGACTGCGCTCGACCACGGCCGGGGCCTCGGCCTGCACCTGGCGGGCCGTCACCGTCGGGGCCATGAAGCGCCCGGCCTGGGAAGGGTCGACGCCGGACCGGACCACCTCGAGGAACGACCGGACCACGGCCACCGGATCACTGTGCATCACGAGAGTATTCCCGCAGGTCGTCGAACTGGCGGCGCGGACCGGCCCCCTCGGTCACTCGGGCCAGCCCGCCGCGTTCCTGCAAGACTCCCGCGAGATGCCGGAGCCGGTTTCCGGCCACTCGCCGAACCGCTTGTTGTGCAGGTGGGCGAAGAAGTAGCACATGCTCTCGCACGTGCTGTCCGGCACGGCCACGGCGGGGTCGGCGTTCACCGCCTCGTAGAACTCGCGCCCGAGCGCGACGATGTGACCCCGGGCGTAGAGGAAGCCGTCGTCGGACCCATCGGTCACCTCGTGGACGTCCGCCCGGTCGATGTCGTGCAGCTTGCGCTCGACCACCCGGTCCAGATCGGTCAGCTCCTGGCTGGACAGATCCGCCGAGAGCTGGCGGAGGTTGTCGAGGAACGGGTTGAGCCACGCGTCGATGGCGTAGAGGCTGTCGTCATCGACGTCGGCTTTCGGGTCGCGGGTCAGGAGCGCCCGGCGGAGCGCGGCGGGCTCGGCGCCCAGCCGTTCCCAGGCGGACTCGACGAGAGCCCAGAACCGGGCCTCGTCGTCGGCGCTCGGCAGCTTGGCGATAGCACTGGCAGGATCAGTCACGGCGGGAGCGTAGCGACCGCGACCGACAACCTCGCCCCGCCGAGGCGACACCGCCGACCTGCCTCCCTCGTTGCCCGTGCCGCCCGCTCCCACCGGTGCTTGCGTGACCTGGTCCGCCTGCGGTCGCCTCACCTCCGGCGAAGCTCCGGTCGCCGGTCAATCGCTTCGGTGGGTACCGAAGCGTCACGCCCGTACCGTCGGCGACCATGACGACGACGACCAGCTCATCCGCCGCCACCGAGCATCTGACGATCAGCCCGAAGGTCCTGTACTTCGGGACCCCGGTGGTGCTGCTGAGCACCGAGAACGACGACGCCAGCGCGAACCTCGCACCCATCTCCTCGGCGTGGGCTCTCGGCCACGTCGTGGTGCTCGGACTCGGTCGCGAGGGCCAGAGCGCCGACAACCTCGCCTCACGCCCCGAGATGGTGATCAACTTTCCGGCCGCGCATCAGTGGGAAGCCGTCGAACGCCTCGCCCCGCTGACCGGCCGGCACCCGGTACCGGTCCAGAAGCGTGACCGCTTCCGTTACGAACCGGCGAAATTCGAGGCCGCCGGGCTGCGCCCGCAGCCATCGCAACACGTGCGACCACCCCGGGTGGCCGACTGCCCGCTGCAACTGGAGGCCCGCGCCGCGCACGTCCGCGCCGACGCAGGCGGCGACTTCCTGATCGTCGAGGCCCACGTCCTGGCCGTGCACGCCGACGCCCGCATCGTCGTGCCGGGAACCCACCACGTCGACCCGAAGTCCTGGAACCCGCTGATCTACAACTTCCGCCACTACTTCGGCCTCGGCGACCAACTCGGTCACAGCTTCCGCTCCGAGACGCCCACGGTGTGACCGCCGACGGCGTTGACGATCCGCCCGCCCCGCGCTCGGCCGGGGCCGCCTCTCATTCGGGCGGAACCGGCGCGGGGTGACGGCCGCCGCCACTAGCGTCGGGACCATGCCCGCCCGTCCGTCCCGATGGTCGATGCCGCCGCGGGTGCTGGAGGCACCGTCGTACCTGCAGGCGTTCGTGCTCTCCGGGGTGGTGACGGTGCTGGTCACGCGGGCCTTCCTCCAGGCGGCCGGCTTTCCGCGGCTCGGCGGCGGCGGGCTCCACATCGCGCACGTGCTCTGGGGTGGGCTGCTGATGACCGCCGGCCTGGGTGTCGCGCTGGTCTTCCTCGGCAGCGCCCCGCGCATCCTGGGCGCGATCCTGGGCGGGACGGGGTTCGGGCTCTTCATCGACGAGGTGGGCAAGTTCGTCACGGCCGGAACCGACTACTTCTACGCCCCGGCCGCCGGCATCATCTACGGCACCTTCGCCCTGCTGGTCGTGATCACCCAGGCGATCCGTGGGCGGACCAGGCTCTCCGGCCCGGAGCGGACGGCCAACGCGCTGTACACGGTGGTCGGCGGGCTCCGCACGGGGCTCACCGATCAGCGTCGCACAGCGGTCATGCGTCAGGTCGACGGCTGCGGCCCGGACGTCGAGGAGGCGGTGGCGAGGCTGCTGGACGCCGTACCCCGGCGTGAGCCGGCCGGCCCCCGGTTCTGGCAGCCCTGGCTCAGCCGGGCCCGCCGGGCGGTGATCTGGGTGACCACCCACCGGTGGGTGGTGTCGCTGGTGGTGCTCTACCTGGTGGGCGAGCCGTTCGTCGTCGTGCTCACGGTCGTGCAGGACGCGGTCACCGGCCTGTTGCCCGACCAGCGGGAGTGGCGGGCGGTGGTCGGGGTCTCGGTCTCCGCGCTGATCACCGCGGTGCTCGGCATCCGCGGGGCGTTGCTGCTGCCGCACGGCCGGGTGCGAGCCTTCCGGCTGTTCAAACTCGCGCTGCTCGTGGACCTGCTGTTCGGGCAGATCTTCAGCTTCACCGTCGATCAGTTCGGGGCGCTCTCCGCGCTCTGCGTGGACCTCTTCCTGCTCGCGGTGGTGACGGCCGAGTACCGCCGGCTCTGCCGGCAGGCACCGACGTCACGCAAGTGAGGTGCGGCTGACCGGCTTCGGCTGGTCGCTCTGCCACCTGATCGGCGGCGGCCTGAAGAAGCGGCGAAGCCGCTCGTTGACTGGACTTCGGCACCGTCGCGCGGTGCCGTCCAGGACGTGTTTCCCCCACCGCTCCTGTACACAGCGTGCGGCCTCCCGATTCTGGTCGGGAGGCCGCCGTCGACTGAAATTCAAGCGCGGGAAGTGTGGGAACCGGCGATCAACGGACGAGGCGGATTTCCACCGGGCCGGTGAAAGCACCGCCGTCGAAATCCGAAGCCGTGGCCACGGCCAGGCCCGGGTGGTACGGCGAACCGCTTCGCGACTGCACGAGAATCTGCGATGTCTGCGTGAAGGAACTGCAGGTGCTGAAGAGGAAGCCGAAGCCCTCCACGAGTTCGGTTCCTCTGGCCTGCGCGACGTAGACCTCAATGTTGGCGGGTTCGGAGGGGGTGCACTGATAGGTGACCGAGACGGTCACGAAGACCCCTTGGGAGCTGACTTGTGCTGTCGGAGAGATCTCGATTTGCGAGACAGCGGCTGAGGCAGGAGTGGGGTAAACCAGGACCGCAACGAGGAATACGACACCTGCCAACAGTGCCGACACCCGTCTTTTCATGATCCAACTCACCTTCCTTACGACTACCGCCCCGTACACAATTTCGGGGCATCGGTCGGCGTCGTTCAGGCATCACGCTACTCGTGACACTCCGTGATCGGCCTGACCGAGCAGGCGGTGGTGGCCGACTGATCGGCCCGGTTTGTTTTTGGATGATCGGCCGATGCCACGCCCTCATCCGAGCCTCGAACCGCGCATCACTCTCCCCCACCGGTGCTGGCCGCCTTGACGTGTACGCGGGGGCTGTTCGGTGAGGACCTGGACGCGGTCATCAACCGGCTGGACGAGGCGACCGCGGCGCGGGATGCGGACCGTCCGCGGCTAGCAGGCAGACTTCTGGACGAAGGTCTCGCGTTCCCCGGTGTCCGGGTCGCCGGCCCATCGCCACAGGCTCACGTCCCCCCGCCAGTTGCGGTCAGCGTTGAATCAAGGCTTGTTCCGGGTTCCTTCATCCTCAGGAACAGCCGACCGTCCGCTGCCAAGTCGTCCGGACGCAGCAGGCCGCTGCCGGAAATCGTGTCCCTAGACCCGTCCTCGTTGTGACCGAACATGACCTCAGACACCGTGAAGGCGCGATTTGGCGCGATCTCGATGACCCCACCCTGGCGGGACTGGAAGACCCCGCACAGAGCGTGTAGGCGAACCGGCCACAGTGCGCGCCAGGCAAGGGCACATGGCAACAGCGCTACCAGGAGGCCCGCGGCCACAAGCGCGGTCTTTCCCCTACTCATGCGCTCGCCTCCCGCCGATGTCCGCCGTCAGCATCGCTGACACCACCGGCTGTGCTTGCAGGCGGATCTCCTCGTCGGGCAGTCTCCGACCTTCCAGCGAGTCTCGCCGTGGCGGCGGGCACCAACGTCAAGGCGGTGCAGCGGATGCTCGGGCACGCCTCGGCGTCGATGACGCTGCACGTGCTCGCGGGGCGGTTCGGTGACGACCTGGACGCGGTCGCCAACCGGCTGGCCGAGGCGGTCGCCGCACGGGACAGGGACCAGTCAAGGACTCGACGCGTCAGCGGCGGCGTGACCGATCTCGGGAAACGGCGAAGCCCAGGTCGTTGACCTGGGCTTCTTCACCGAGCCGCCTGACGGAATCGAACCGTCGACCTACGCATTACGAGTGCGTCGCTCTAGCCGACTGAGCTAAGGCGGCAACGATCGTCAAGTGTACGGCACGTCCGGCCGCCCGGCCGAGCGGGATCCCCCCACCCGCCCCGCCGACCCGGACATCCGGGGCCGATCCGTCGTTCGCCGGACAGCGATGGCGGCGGGTCCGGACTACGCTGCGGCGGGTGACGGACGATCGTGCCCCCGACGACGACCCGCAGGACGGCGCGGCGGCGAGCCCGCACGCGAGCGAGGCGGCCGGCGGGCGGGCGGCGCGCCGACCGCGCAGCACCGATCCGCGCGAGCTGGGCTTCACCCCGCGCAAGCCCGTGCCGTGGCTCGCGCCCTTCCTGCTGATCAGCACCGGCATCCGTACGCTGCTGGCGATGCTCTTCGGGGCGTACCTGGACAAGCGGGAGCTGCAGAACGCGTTCGGCGACGGGATCTTCCGCCAGGTCGGGCCGGACGGCGGGCTCTGGCTGGACTACGTGGCCGACCTGGGCGACGGTTTCAACGCCACCTACTCGGTGGCCTACCTGATCGCTCAGCGCGAACTGGAGGTGGACGGGCACCGGCTGCCCCGGGCGCAGACCCTGGTGATGGGCGGCGACCAGGTCTACCCCTCGGCGGCGTACGAGGCGTACGAGGACCGGTGCAAGGGGCCCTACCAGGCCGCCCTGCCCGTCAGCCCGCCCGAGCGGCCGACGCTCTTCGCGGTCCCCGGCAACCACGACTGGTACGACGGCCTGACCGCCTTCCTACGGCTGTTCGTCCGGTCCCGGGACCGGCACTTCGGCGGCTGGGACACCGGCCAGTCCCGCTCGTACTTCGCCGTCGAACTGCCCGCCGACTGGTGGCTGCTCGGCCTCGACGACCAGTCCGGCTCGTACCTGGACGACCCGCAGCTCACCTACTTCGACAAGGTCGCCGAGCGGCTGGGCCCGCAGAGCCGGGTGATCCTGACCGTGCCGGCGCCGACCTGGGTCAAGGCCGTCGACCACCCCACGGCGTACGACTCGATCGACTACTTCATCCGCACGATCATCGCGCCCACCGGGGCGCAGGTGCGGCTGCTGATCTCCGGCGACCTGCACCACTACGCCCGGTACGCCGGCCCGGACCGGCAGTTGATCACCTGCGGCAGCGGGGGCGCGTACCTCTACCCGACGCACAAGCTCCCGGAGCGGATCGAGGTGCCCCCGCGTGACACCCTCGCCCGGCGGGCCAGCACCTCCCGCCCGTACGACCTGGCCGGCCGCTATCCGGACGCCGCCCGCTCCCGGCGGTACGGCTGGGGGATCTTTCCCCGGCTGCCGCTGCGCAACCCGGGCTTCACCACCCTGCTCGGCACCCTGCACACGCTGCTGATGCTGGCGATGGCCGGCGTCGTGAGCAACCGGACCGGCACCGAGCAGCGACTGTTCAGCGTGCCGCTGGTGGCGATGCTGGTCGTCACGGTGCTCGCCGCGGCCTTCTTCGCCAAGCCGCCCAGCTCCGGCGGGAAGCGGCACGCGCGGCACTGGATCCTCGGCGTGGGTCACGGCCTGGCCCACGTCGGGCTGGCCGCCGCCGGCACCTGGGCCTGGCTGGCCCTGCCTCTCTACGACTGGCCGTGGCCGCTGCCGGCCGTCGCCGCGGCGGTGGTCTACGGCCCGGTGAGCGGGCTGGTGGCGAGCCAGCTCGTGGCCGCGTACCTGTTGGTGGCGGGCGCGTTCGGGGTGAACGTCAACGAGCTCTTCGCCGGCCAGGGCATCGAGGACGCGAAGGCGTTCCTGCGGCTGCGCATCGATCCCGACGGCAGGCTGACGATCTATCCGATCGCGGTCGACCGCGTCGCCCGCCACTGGCAGGTCAACCCCGACCAGTCCCCCGAGTCCTCCTGGCTGGCGCCGAAGCACCCCCTCCGCCCCCGCCTGGCCGAACCCCCCACCACCCTCACCTGACCACCCCACCCCCGCCGGCCGCCGGCCTCGTTGATCATGAAGTTGTTGCAGCGACACGCCGATGTGGGTGACAACAACTTCATGATCAACCGGGCGGAGGCGCGGGGAGGGGGCTGGGGGCGGGGTCAGGGGTTGTAGTGCTGGTCGTGGGCCTGGCGGGGGCCGCAGACCGAGGCGCGGGAGCAGGAGCAGCGGGAGCCGTCGGCGTCCAGGCGGACCGTGACGGAGTCGCGCGGGACGCTGTGGCCGACCACCCGGCCGTCGCCCTCCGGCGTCGACACCCGCGCGCCGATCGCGGGGGCGGATTCCTGGAACCGCTGGTAAAGAGGATGTTCGTATTTGAGGCAGCACATCAGCCGGCCGCACGCGCCGGAGATGCGCAGCGGGTTGAGCGGCAGGTCCTGGTCCTTGGCCATCCGGATGGTCACCGGCTCGAAGTCGGTGAGGAAGGTGGCGCAGCAGAGGTCGCGGCCGCAGGAGCCGATGCCGCCCTGCACCCGCGCGGAGTCCCGGGCGGAGAGCTGGCGCAGCTCGACCCGGCAGTGCAGGGTGGCCCCCAGGTCACGGACCAGCGAGCGGAAGTCCACCCGGTGCGGGGCGGTGAAGTAGATGGTGCTCCGCTCGCCGCTCCCCTCGCCGGAGCCGAACACGTGGTCGACCGCCACCACCTTCATCGGCAGGCCGTGCTCCCGGATCAGCCGCTTCGCCGCGACCTTCGCCTCGGCCTTGCGCCGGCGCACCGCCTCGTCGCGGCGCAGGTCCTCGTCCTGCGCCAGCCCGGCCAGCCGGGGGAACCCCGCCGTGTCCTCGGAGACCCACTGCGCGGCCCAGACGCACTCGGCCACCTCGGGCCCGTCGTCGGTCGGCACCAGCACCTTGTCACCGACCTGCGGGCGCAGCTCGCCCGGGTCGAGGTAGTAGAGGCGCCCGTACCGCTGGAAGCTGACCGCGCAGAGCATGCCCATGCCCTTCACCCTACGACGGCCGGGCGGCTGCGGGCGGGCCGGCCGTCGCCGCCCGGCTACGCCGTGCAGCCATCCACAGTGGTCGAATCAACCGATCCGCAGGCCACCTCGTCGTGCCGTCCCCCCTCGCCCGGACGGTTGATTCCGCTGCCCCGTACGGGACAAACGTGCACCGGAGGCGTTGAGTGAAGGCAGACCTGCGGGGGGTGCAGGGGAAAGGCCACGGCGTCGCCGCCGGAGCCCGGCCGGACCGGGCCCTGGGCGCGACGCCGTGCGCCGTGCCGGGGTCCGTCACGGAACCGCCGGGCGCGCCGCCGGACGGGGCGGTCGGGAACTACCAGCCGATCCGGGTGGGGGCGTCGTAGCGGGGACGGTCCGCCACCGGCTCCCACCAGCGGGACTCGGCCAGGCTCGGCCCCCACTGGCGCAGCAGCGTCTCCGCCCCGTCGTACGCGACGCAGAGCACCGCCAACACCCGCGCGGCGATCTCGGCGGCCTCGGTCCCGCCCGGCCCGGCCGGCCCCCGGTGCCCCGGTCCGCCGCCCGGCACCGAGGTCGCCGCGACCACGGCCACCGCTTCGGCGGAGCGCAGCACGTCGGCCAGCGCCCGGGCCAGCGCCCGCCGGCTGCCCTCCACCCAGTCGGCGAGCGCGTCGGCGTAACCGGCGGTCGACTCCAGCCGCCCGACCAGGCTCTCCGGCCCCTCGTCGAGATGGCGCAGCAGGGCCGTCCGGGCCTGCCCGTAGGTCGACGCCGCCGGACCGGACCAGAGGACCGGATCGGCCAGCGCGGCGGAGGCGTCGTCGTAGCCCCGGACGAGCCGGCGTGCCGCGTGGCCGGCGCCCGCCAGCGGCGCCGGGTGCAGGTCGAGGAAGTTCCGGACCGCCTCGCCGGGGAGCACCTGCATCCGGCGCAGCAGCGGCCAGACGCGGTGACCCTCGGGCGCCCCGGCGGCGAGCAGCGTGTCGACCCGGCCCAGCAGGTCGAGCCCGGGCTCGGCGAGCCGGTCCAGCGTGTCCATCACGCCTCCCCGGTCAGCCGGTGGCGGGCGGCGCGGTCGGCGTCGGCGTAGTGGTCGGCGGCGGCCCGCACCGCCGCCGCCGCGACCGCCAGCCGCTGCGCCACGGCGTGCGCCTCCCGGGCCCGGTCGCCGGTGGCCGCGATCCACTGCCGGTGCAGGGCCCGCCCGATCTCGCCGGGCCGGCCGGGGGCGTCGGCGCCGAACGCGGCCTGCGGCGGGTCGCCGGCGGTGACCGTGCGGGACACGGCCGTCATGGTCTCGCTCGCCTGGTCGAGCCGGGCGGCGAGGGCGTGCAGGGTGTCCATGTCAGGCTCCCGCCAGCGGACGGTAGGCGGCGAAGGTCTCGTTGTGCAGCTTCTCCCGGGCCCACTGGGCGGCATCCGCCGCAGCGGTGACCGCGGCCTGCACCGAGCCGGCGACGTCCCGGGGGCTGCGGGTGTGCAGCGGGCCGAGGAACCGGACGTCGGTGATCCGCCCGCCGGCGGTAACCACCACCTCGACCAGCCCGTCGGGCGACCGGACGGTGACCTCGACGGTCGCCACCGCCCGGTCGAACTCGGCCTGGAGGGACTCGATCCGGCGGTAACGCCGCACCGCCTCCTCGATCCAGGCCTCGTCGATCTCCCCCCGCGACATCGGCGGACTCCTCCCGGAACAGGTCATCACTGAGCGTGCCGCCACCGTCACGGCACACCGGACCGTACCGCACAGCAATTGCGGCTGTCGATGCCTGTGGACAACCGACGCGGCCGGCGGAATCCGGCCCGGTGCCGAACGGGCGGGTCAGCCCTTCCAGAGCGCGAGCATCATCGCCTCGACGGCGATCCGGGGCTTGACGTTCGCCTCGATCGCCGCCCGGCACTCCAGCACCGCCTCCAGGCGGCGCAGCGCCCCCTCGGCGTCCCACTTCTGCGCGCCCGCCCCGGCCAGCGCGGCGGTGTCGGTGTGCACCGGCGCCACTGGGGCGCGCAGCGCCATGGTGAGCGCGTCCCGGTAGAAGCCGGCCAGGTCGACCAGGGCGCGGTCGAGCGCGTCCCGCTGCGCCCGGGTGGCCCGCGACTTCTGCCGCTTCTCCAGGTCCTTGAGCTGGCCGGCGGCGCCCCGGATCGCGCCGGCCGCGCCCCGCCCGGTGCCGCCGGCGCCGAGTGCCGTCTCCAGCGCCGCCCGCTCGGTCGCGTCGGTCTCCGCCACCGACGCCGCCGCCTCCGCCTCCGCCGCCTCGATGAGCGCCGACGCCGCGTCGAACGCGGCCCCCACGCCGGTCAGCCGGCGCGGCACCGCGAGCACCGCCTCCCGGCGGGTGCGCGCCTCCGGGTCGCGGGCCAGGCGGCGGGCCCGGCCCACATGCCCCTGCGCGGCCGCCGCCGCCCACTGCGCCACGTCGGGCGCCACGCCGTCCCGGCGGGCCAGCACCTCGGCCACCGCCTCGGCCGCCGGCTGCCGCAGCGGTACGACCCGGCAGCGCGACCGGATGGTCACCGAGATGTCGTCCGGGTGGGTGGACGGGGCACAGAGCAGGAAGACCGTACGCGGCGGCGGCTCCTCGATGGCCTTGAGCAGCGCGTTGCCGGCGGCCTCCGTGAGCCGGTCCGCGTCCTCGATGACCACCACCTGCCACCGCCCGCCCGACGGGGTGCTGGCGGCGCGCAGCACCAGCGCCCGCATCTCGTTGACGCCGATGGAGAGCCCCTCCGGCACCACCAGCCGGACGTCGGCGTGCGTGCCGGCCATCGTGGTGTGGCAGCCGGGGCACTGGCCGCAGCCGGTGCCGTACGCGCACTGCAGGGCGGCGGCGAAGGCCCGGGCCGCCACCGACCGGCCCGACCCGGGCGGCCCGGTGAAGATCCAGGCGTGCGTCATCCCCGCCCCGGGATCGACGGCGGCACCCGCCCCCGCGCCCCCGGCGCCCGCGCCCTCGGCCTCCTCGGCGAGCGCGTCGAACTCGTCCCCGGCGGCGTCGGTCGTGGGCGCGACGGCGGCGGCGCGCAGCACGGCCGCCGCCGAGGCGGCGGCGCGGCGCAGCGTGTCGACCGCCTCGTCCTGCCCGACCAGGTCGGCGAAGACGTCCGGCATCAGGTCCGATGCTCCATCGTCACCAGCTCCGATTCGGATAACTCCGGCTGCACCGAGGTGTCCGGCCCCTGGGCGGGGCGCGGGTGCACGATGCCGCCCGGGGTGCCCAGCATCTCCTCGACCCGCCGGGCCACCTGCTCGGCGATCTCCTCGACCGGGCGGGACGCGTCGAGCACCAGATAGCGCTTCGGGTCGGCGGCGGCGAGGTCGAGGAAGGCGTACCGGACCCGCTCGTGGAAGGCGACCGACTCGGCCTCCACGTGGTCGGCCGCCTCGGCGCGGGACGCCACCCGGGACAGGCCGGTGTGCGGGTCGACGTCGAGCAGCACCACGAGGTCGGGCTTGAGCCCGCCGGTGGCCCAGGAGGACAGCCAGGAGACCTCGTCGACGGGGAGGGTCCGCCCCGCCCCCTGGTACGCCAGGGACGAGTCGACGTACCGGTCGCTGATCACCACCGCGCCGCGGACGAGCGCCGGCCGGACGACGGTGGCCACGTGGTGCGCCCGGTCGGCGGCGTAGAGCAGCGCCTCGGCGCGCGGCGACGGCACGTCGGACCCGGGCGCGCCGAGCAGCAGCGACCGGATCCGCTCGCCGACGGCGGTGGCGCCCGGCTCGCGGGTGACCACCACGTCGCGCCCCTGCCCGCCCAGCCGCTCGGCGAGCGCGGCGAGCTGGGTGGACTTACCGGCGCCCTCGCCGCCCTCGAAGACCACGAAGAGGCCGGCGGAGACGAACGGCTCGGCGGGCATCAGCGGGCGGCCCCGGATGGAGCCCCAGAGGTCGGCCAGGACGGGGACGCCCTTCTTGTCGTCCATCTGCCCGAACGCGCTGATCCCGGCGAAGATGCCGGCGGTGCCGGCGGCGAGCAGCAGCAGCCGGGTGGACGAGATCGAGACGCCCAGGTCGGCCAGTTCCAGCCGGCGCGAGCCGCCGACGCCGGCGAGCAGGCTGCTCAGGCCGATCGCCAGGATCAGCACCAGCCGGGTGCCGATCTGCACCACCGCGAAGACCCGGCCCCGCACCTCGTCGGCGATCTCCCCGCCGAGCAGGGTGGTACCGGAGAGGAAGGCCATGCCGGCGCCCGCGCCGACCAGGACCGCGCCCACCATCGCCATGGACAGGTGGATGGCGAAGGCCAGGGTCATCACCGAGGCGCTGGCCAGCACGATGCTCATGCCGAACCAGCGCCGCCGGGACATGTCCTTGACGATCATCGGGCCGAGCCCGATGCCGAGCGCGAGACCGACGAAGATGGCGCCGAAGAGCAGGTAGAAGGCGGCATCGCCGGCGCCGAGCGAGGTGGCGAAGAACTTGGCGGTGCCGATCACGATGCCGCCGCCGGCGAAGGCGCCGAAGATGCCGAGCACCAGGCCGCGCACCAGGGGGGTCTGCCCGATGAATTGCCAGCCCTCCTTGAACTGGCGCAGCATGCCCTGCTCGCCGCCGCCCCGCTCCGCGGCCTGCCCCTGGCTGATCTCCTTGATGCCGTACGCCACCACCAGCGCGGTGGCCAGCCGGGAGAACGCGTTGAACCAGAGCGCCAGGTCGGCCGGCTCCGCCCAGTTGGGCGTCGAGCCCCCGGTGGCCGCCCGCACGATGCCGTCGAGCGCGGCGAGGATCAGTGCGGCGAGGACCGGCGTGAGGCCGTACGTGGTGATCAGCGTGAGCTGGTTGGCGGCCTCCAACCGGGCGCGCGGGATCAGGTTGGGGACCGCGGCCTCCTTGGCCGGGATCCACAGCAGCGTGAGCGACTCGATCAGGAAGGTGGCGATCGCCGCCCAGGCGACCACCGCCCCGCCGGGGGCGCCGAGCAGCGCGGCCAGCGGGATCGAGGCGAAGAGCAGGAACCGCAGCACGTCGCAGATGACCATCGTCCAGCGCCGGTCGAACCGGTCGGCCAGCACGCCGGCGACCGGGCCGAGCACCAGCGCCGGCAGCAGCCGGATGGCGATGACGCCACCGAAGGCGGCGCCCTGGGCGGTGCTCCCCTCGACCTGGGAGGCGGCGAAGACCGAGGTGGCGAGCAGGCCGAACCAGTCGCCGAACGAGGCCGCGCCGAGGACGATCCAGAGCCGGCGGAACGGCGTGATCCGCAGCACCGACCGGATGCCGGCGTAGCCGGACAGGTCGGCCTTGGGCTGGTCGGCGGTGCCGTCGGGCTTGTTCGATGACGACGACACGCCGGGCGACTCGCCGTTGAACTGGCTTTCGATGGCCGTACCTCCACGTGCCGGCCCATCGCTGGGCAGTCCCGGTGGAACACTCTAGACCCGGTGGGGAACCTTCCCCGCCGCGACATTCTCCTGCTCGCCGAGCCTAGGCCGCCGCGGCCACCGCCGTCAGCCCGGACAGACGCGAGGGTATTTCGCATTCACTCCCAGACAGTTAGCGTGCAGACGTGGCCACCGAAAGCGACAGACTCCGTGAGCGGCTCGACCGGGCGACCGCGCACCTCGACCCGCCGTACGCCGTGGTCGACCTCGCCACCTTCGACGGCAACGCCGCCGCGCTGGCCGGCCGCGCCGGTGGCAAGCCGATCCGCGTCGCCAGCAAGTCGGTCCGCGCCCGGGAGCTGATCGGCCGGGCGCTGGGGCGGCCGGGCTGGCACGGCGTGATGGCCTTCACCCTGCCCGAGGCGATCTGGCTGGTCCGCGCCGGTGTGACCGACGACGCGCTGGTGGCGTACCCCACCGTCGACCGGGGGGCGCTCGCCGAGCTCGCCGCCGACCCGGCGCTCGCCGCCGCCGTCACGCTGATGGTCGACGGCACCGACCAACTCGACCTCGTCGACGCCGTGCGGGCTCCCGGCGGGCGTCCCGAGCTGCGGGTCTGCCTCGACCTGGACGCCTCCTGGCGACCGCTGGGCGGGCGGGTGCACATCGGGGTGCGCCGCTCGCCGGTGCACAGCGCCCGGGCGGCCGGCGCGCTCGCCGCCACCGTCGCGGGCCGCGCCGGCTTCCGGCTCGTCGGGCTGATGTCGTACGAGGCGCAGATCGCCGGCCTCGGGGACGCGCCGCCCGGGCGGGCGGTGCTCGGCTCCGCGATCCGGCTGGCCCAGCGCGGGTCGTACCGCGAGTTGCTGACCCGCCGGGCCGCGGCGGTGGCCGCCGTACGCGAACACGCCGACCTGGAGTTCGTCAACGGCGGCGGCACCGGCAGCCTGGCCGCGACCAGCGCCGATCCCGCGGTCACCGAGGTCACCGCGGGATCGGGCCTGTACGGGCCGACGCTGTTCGACGCCTACCGCGCCTGGCGCCCCACCCCGGCGGCGTTCTTCGCCTGCGCGGTGGTCCGCCGCCCGGCGCCCGGCCTGGCCACCGTGCTCGGCGGCGGCTGGGTCGCCTCCGGCCCGGCGGAGGACAGCCGGCTGCCCCGCCCGTGGCTGCCCGGGGGGCTGAAGCTGGTCGGCACCGAGGGGGCCGGCGAGGTGCAGACCCCGCTGGCCGGCACGGCGGCCGCCACCCTGCGGGTCGGCGACCGGGTCTGGTTCCGGCACGCGAAGGCCGGCGAGCTGTGCGAGCACGTCAACGAGCTGCACCTGGTCGAGGGGGATGCGGTCGTGACCACCGTGCCCACCTACCGGGGCGAGGGCCACGCCTTCCTCTGAGACCCACCGACCCGGCGCACCCCGGGCCGTCTGCCGCTTTCCGCCGCCCGGCGCACCCCGGGCCGTCGTGCCCTGTCCACCGGCCGGCGCACCCCGGCCGTTCCGTCCTTACCGCACCTGTCGCCCGGCGCACCCCGGGTACGTCCTACGCACCGTGTCGTTCCGCACCGCGCTTCGCGCCCGGCGCACCCCGGGCCTTCCGTCCGGTCCCGCCACCCACGCACCCGGGCCGGCGGACCGGGGTCAGCCGGGCTGGCCGGCGTCGGCCGGGGCGTCGACCTGTCGGTGCAGGTACTCCCGGATCAGCGCCTTCGCCTCGGCCAGCACCCGCTCGTCGCCCTCCGGCAGCCGACGGAACGCCAGCTTGATCAGCGCGTCGGCCGTCTCCACGGCGATCTCCAGATGGAACTGGAGGTCGGGGACGTCGGTCAGACCGAAGCGCTCGCCGAGCACGCGGGCCAACTGGTCCGCGATCACCCCGTTGTTGTCCCGCTGCTCATCGAGCAGGTGCAGGTCGACCACGTCGCCGAAGTGCAGGGTACGGAATCCCGGGACGGTGCGGTGCATCGTGATGTACTCGTCGATCCCCGCGTCGACCCCGTCCCACCAGTGGGTCAGGTCGTCGGAGGCGAAACGCTCGTCGAGCCGCTGGAGGTAGGACTCCATCGTGCGCAGGGTGAGCGCCTGCACGATCGCCCGCTTGTCCGGAAAGAACTGGTACACCGACCCGATCGCCACCTCGGCACGCTCGGCGAGCAGGGTCGTGGTGAGCCCCTCGTACCCCACCTCGTCGACAAGTTCGGCACAGGCGTCCAGCATCCGCTGGACCCGAGCGACACTTCGACCCTGCACCGGTACGCGGCGCAGCGGCCCGGCTGTGGCGGCTGGTGTGGACACTCGGCGCCACCCCCCTTCGACGGATGAACATATCTGCACGTCACGAGTTCGTGACTACCGGTACAACGAGCAAGACTCGATTGCGGTATTTACCTGCGACAACGTTCCTGATATGAAGTCAGTTCACATTCATGTCGAGGAGTGTGCATGGCCGGCACCGCAGGCTCCACCACCGCCTGGTCCAACTGGGCCGGCAACCAGCGCGCCACCGCCACCGCCATCCTGCGCCCCACCTCTCTCTCCGACGTCACCGATGCCATACGCGCCGCCGCGGCGGCCGGAGACCGGATCCGGGTGGTCGGCAGCGGCCACTCCTTCACCGGCGTCGCGGTCACCGACGGACGGCGGATGGAACTGACCGCACTGGACACCGGCGTACGCGTCGACGTCGACCGCCGACTGGTCACCGTACCGGCCGGGATCACCCTGTGCGCGCTCAACGACCTGCTCGCCGCGCACGGTCTCGCGCTGCCCAACCTCGGCGACATCGACGCGCAGACGATCGCCGGGGCGATCTCCACCGGCACCCACGGCACCGGTGCCGCGTACGGCTGCCTGTCGACGTTCGTCGAGGCGCTCACCCTCGTCACCGGCACCGGCGAGGTGCTGCGCTGCTCCGCCGACGAGAACCCCGACGTCTTCGCCGCCGCCCGGGTCTCCCTGGGCGCCCTCGGCGTGCTGGTCGAGGTCACCCTGCGCTGCGTGGACGCCTTCGTGCTGCACGCGCACGAGCGGCCGGCGCCGCTGGACGCCGTGCTGGCCGACCTGCCGGCGCTGGTCGAGGGGCACGACCACGCGGAGTTCTACTGGTTCCCGTACACCGACCGGGTGCAGGTCAAGACCAACGACCGGGTGCCCGTCGACGACCGGCCGCTGCCCCGGTGGCGCGGGTGGCTGGACGACGACTTCCTCTCCAACACCGTCTTCGAGGGCGCCTGCCGGCTCGGCCGCGCCGTGCCGGCACTCGCCCCGAGGATCAGCGCGCTCTCCGCGCGGGCGCTCACCGAACGCCGCTACACGGGCCGCTCCGACAAGGTGTTCTGCACCCCGCGCCGGGTCCGCTTCGTGGAGATGGAGTACGGGCTGCCGCGCGAGGCGCTCGGCGAGGCGCTCGGCGCGCTCCGGCGGATCGTGGACGGCCTGCCCTTCAAGGTGCTCTTCCCCGTGGAGGTGCGGTTCACCGCCGCCGACGACATCTGGCTCTCCCACGGGTACGGGCGCGAGTCGGCGTACGTGGCGGTCCACCAGTACGTCGGCATGCCGTACGAGCCGTACTTCCGCGCGTTCGAGCAGGTCGCGGAGGGGTTGGGCGGTCGCCCGCACTGGGGCAAGCTGCACTGGCGGGACGCGGGGTCGCTGGCCCCCGCGTACCCCCGCTTCCCGGACTTCCTGGCAGAACGCGACCGCCTGGACCCCGACCGTCTCTTCACCAACCCGCACCTCACCCGGATCCTCGGCTGAGGTGGCGGGTCAGTCGGCGGTGGTGGTGGCCTTCCGGGGGGCCGCCTTCTTGGCCGGGGCCTTCTTCGCCGTGGTGGCCTTGGCCGTCGTCGTCTTCTTGGCGGCCGTGGACTTGGTCGCCGCGGCCGTCTTCTTCGTCGCCGCGGCCTTCTTGGCGGGTGCCTTCTTCGCGGCGGCCTTCTTCTTCGGCGCCGGGCCCTTCGCGCGCTTCTCGGCGAGCATCTCGGAGGCTTCCTCGATGCTCAGCGCCTCCGGGGTCTGGCCCCGGCGCAGCGACGCGTTGGTCTCCCCGTCCGTGACGTACGGGCCGAACCGACCGTCCTTGATGACCAGCGGCTTCTCGGTCAGCGGGTCGACGCCCATCTCCCGCAGGGGCGGCGCGGCGGCCCGACGCTGGCGGGTCTTCGGGGCGGCCAGCAGGGCCAGCGCCTCGTCCAGCGTGACGGTGAACATCTTGTCCTCGGAGTCCAGCGAGCGGAACTCGTCGCCGCGCTTGACGTACGGGCCGTAGCGGCCGTTGTTCGCGAAGACCTCGACACCGTCCGGGGCCACGCCGACCAGCCGGGGCAGGCTAAGCAGCTTCAGCGCCTCGTCGAGGGTGAGCGAGTCCGGCGACTGCGAGCGCAGCAGCGACGACTTGCGCTCGCCGCTGGCCACGTACGGGCCGAAGCGGCCCGACTTGAGCAGGATCGGCTCGCCGGTGGCCGGGTCGTCGCCGAGCTTCCGCTCGCCCCCGCCCCCGAGGAACAGCTCGTGCACCTTCTCCGGGGTCAGCTCGTCCGGCGCCAGCCCCTCGGGGATCGGCGCCCGGTCGCCCTGGCCGGCGCCCTCCTCGCCCTCCGCGGCGGGCGCCGGCTGCTCGCCCGGCACCGCCCGCTGGAGGTACGGGCCGTAGCGGCCGACCCGGACGACGACCTCGCGGCCGTCGTCGTCGGTGAACAGCGGGATCGAGTTGACGCTGCGCGCGTCGATCTCGCTGAGGTTCTCGGTGACCAGCTTCTTCAGGCCGCCGGAGCGGGCGATGTCCCGGTCGCCGGCGCCGTTGGCGCTGCCGAAGTAGAACGCGGTGAGGAAGTCGACCGCCGCGTGGTCGCCGCCGGCGATCTCGTCCAGCTCGTTCTCCATGCTGGCCGTGAAGTCGTAGTCGACCAGGCGCGGGTAGTGCCGCTCCAGCAGGCCGATCACGGCGAACGCCAGGAATGACGGGATCATCGCCTGGCCGCGCTTGAAGACGTACCCGCGGTCCTGGATGGTCTGCATGATCGACGCGTACGTCGAGGGACGGCCGATGCCCAGCTCTTCGAGGGCCTTGACCAGCGACGCCTCGGTGTAGCGCGACGGTGGCTGGGTGTGGTGGCCCTGCGCGGCCAGCTCGTCGGCGGTGAGCGGCTGGTCCTTGACGAGGGTGGGCAGCCGGCGCTCCGCGTCCTCGGCCTCGGCGTTCTCGTCGTCGCTCGACTCGACGTACGCGCGCAGGAAGCCCGGATCGGTGATGGTCTTGCCGGTGGCGCCGAAGTCGGCCTCCTCCTGCGCCGAGGAGACGGCGCGGATGCGCACCGAGACACTGGAGCCGACGGCGTCGGTCATCTGCGAGGCGATGGTGCGCCGCCAGATCAGCTCGTAGAGCTTGAACTCCTCGGCCGACAGCTCCTTGGCCACGTCGCCCGGGGTGCGGAAGTTGTCCCCCGCCGGGCGGATCGCCTCGTGCGCCTCCTGCGCGTTCTTCACCTTTCCGGTGTAGCGGCGCGGCTCCGGCGGCACGCTGCGCTCGCCGTACAGCTCGACGATCTGCCGGCGGGCCGCCGCGATGGCGGTCTCCGACAGGTTCACCGAGTCGGTACGCATGTAGGTGATGTAGCCGTTCTCGTAGAGGCGCTGCGCGGTGCGCATCGTCTGCTGCGACGAGAACCGCAGCTTGCGGGCCGCCTCCTGCTGGAGGGTGGAGGTGATGAACGGCGCGTACGGGCGACGCCGGTAGGGCTTCTCCTCGACGCGGGTGACGGTGAACGGCCGGCCCTCCAGGCGGGCCGCGAGCCCCCGGGCCCCGCCCTCGTCCAGGTGCACCACCCCGGCGCCGGGCTTCACGCGACCCGTGGTCGGCTCGAAGTCCTTGCCGGTGGCGATGCGGTCGCCGTTCAGCGCGACCAGGGTGGCGTTGAAGTTGCGCGGCCCCTCGCCGGCGTTCGTCACGGCGAGGGTGGCCAGGATGTCCCAGTATTCCGCCGTGCGGAAGGCCATCCGCTGCCGTTCCCGCTCCACCACGATCCGGGTCGCCACGGACTGCACCCGGCCCGCCGAGAGCTTCGGCATGACCTTCTTCCACAGCACGGGGGAGACCTCGTAGCCGTAGAGCCGGTCGAGGATGCGCCGGGCCTCCTGGGCGTCGACCAGGTCCCGGTCGATCTCGCGGGGGTTGGCCACCGCCGCCTGGATCGCCGGCTTGGTGATCTCGTGGAAGACCATCCGCTTGACCGGCACCTTGGGCTTGAGGGTCTCCACCAGGTGCCAGGCGATCGCCTCGCCCTCGCGGTCCTCGTCCGTCGCCAGGAAGATCTCGTCGACCTCCTTGGCCAGCTTCACCAGCTTGCTGATCTGCTGCTTGCGGTCGGCGGAGACCACGTAGAGGGCGTGGAAGCCGTTGTCGACGTCCACCCCGAGCCGCGCCCACGGCTCGCCCTTGTACTTCGCCGGCACGTCGGCGGCGTTGCGTGGAAGGTCCCGGACGTGGCCGAAGCTGGCCTCCACGACGTATCCCGGGCCGAGGTAGCCCGAGATCGTCTTGGCCTTCGCCGGTGACTCGACGATGACCAGACGGGTGGTTCCAGCGTTGCTCGGCACGTTTCTCCCCGACCTCACTCCTGCTCGCAGCCGCGCGGTGCCCGGTTCGGGCCCGCTTCCGACCCGCCGACCCCCGGCGGCCCGGACGTCCAACGTAACGCGCCGCCCGCGTTTCGGGTTTCGCGGGCGGCAAACCGCCCCCGGCGGGGCGGCACCTTCTCTCCGGCGGCGCTGGCGGTGCCGGACGGCGCCACCGTACACCGTGCGTGTGCCGGGGGGCGGGACACTGTGACGATGGCGGGCCGTCGGCCGAGGCGCCACCCGGCCGTTTTCCTGCGGATTTCCGCGTCCGGCTGTCCCGGATCGGACACCGGCGGAGCGGGGTGGGCCGGGTCAGGGGCAGCCGGGGCGGGTCAGGAGTGGCTGGGCCAGGCCGTCGGCGGGGCGGCGGGCGGCGGGTCCCCGACCAGCTCGGCCAGGCGGGCGAGCCGGCGGCGGCCGGTGATCCGGTACGCCGGGCCGCCGTCGGCCGGCCCCAGGAGGGCCCCGGACAGGCCGACCGCGGCGAGCGCCGCGCCGACCGGCTCCCAGCACTCCTCGTCGGCCACGCCGAGCCGGAGCAGGTAGCCGGGCGGCTCGGCCACGCCCGCCGCGGCGAGCCAGAGCCGCAGCCGCCGGCCGTTGAGGTGGAAGCCGGCGGGCGGACGCTTGCCGGGGCCGCGCAGCCAGGCCACCGCGAGCGGCTTCAGGGTGCGGGCGTACGAGGTGCGCACCGCGTGCCGCCCGTCGGCGGTCGCCTCCCAGGTGGCCGCCACCCCACGCAGCGCCAGCTCGGCGACGAGCACGTGCACGCGCCAGGCGGCGTCCACCACCACGGAGAGGCGGGCCGTCCCGCCCATCCGGACCACCTCGCCCGGACCGGCGAGCAGCCCGGCGAGGTCCGCGAGGGACGGGTCCGCCGCCTCGGCGGCGAAGAACGGCAGTTGCCGGGCGGAGTCGTCGACGTCGCCCGGCGGGGGCGGGGCGGCCCGGCGGGGCGCCGGCGCCACCCGGTCCGGCTCGGGCGCCGGGAACAGCGCGGGCGGCGTCCGGCCGTCCGACTCACCGGTCCCGCTCAGCGACACTCCGGCACCTCGTCGAAGGCCCGTTTCAACTCCTCCGAGTTGAGCCGGCTGGTGTCGAGCGCGCTGGCGTCGTACTCCTTGTTGAGGGTCTCCACGGCGGCGCGGACGCCGTCGTAGAAGGCGGTGGGCTGGCCCGTGCTCAGCCCGTCGATGGTGTCCCGGGCCCGGCCGTACGCGTCGCGCATCTTCTCCAGGGACGCGCGGAAGCCGGCGGAGACCTCCGCACCGTGCTCGGCCTCCGGGATGCCGGCCTGCTCGACCTTGCGCCGGGCGGTCTCGCTGGCCTGCTCCGCGCCGCCGAAGAGCCGCACCAGGTTCTCCTTCGCCTGCGCCGGGGTGGTCTGGGCGGTCATCTGCTGGTCGGTGCTGCTGGTCAGCTTGCTGATCTCGGCCCGCCACGGGGTGAGCGCCGAGCAGACCGAGGCGGCCCACGCCTGCGGGCTGGGGCCGCCACCGCAGCCGGCGGCCACGAGGACGAGCGTGGCCAGGACCACCGTGAGCTTTCCGGCGGTTGTCGCCCGGCACGTGCGCATGCGAAGCAGCGTACGGCCTGTGTCGAGCCGGGGCACCGGTCAGGTTTGCCGCGGCGGCACGGTCCCCGGCCGGCCACGCGGGCCGACCGGGGACCGGATGCCGGACGGATCAGGCGTTGACCGTCTCCGGTCGCTGGTCCGGGCTGCCGGTGCCGGTGCCGGCACCGGAGTCGGACATCGCCACGCCCTTGCGCTTGCTGAACACCACCGCCGCGACGACGATCAGCGTCGCCACCACGGCGATGCCGACCCGCAGGGCGGTGTTCTTCTCGTCGCCCACGCTCCAGGCCACCACGGCCGGCGCGATCAGCAGCGAGACCAGGTTCATCACCTTGATCAGCGGGTTGATCGCCGGGCCGGCGGTGTCCTTGAACGGGTCGCCGACGGTGTCGCCGATGACGGTCGCGGCGTGCGACTCGGAGCCCTTGCCGCCGTACGCGCCGTCCTCGACGAGCTTCTTCGCGTTGTCCCAGGCGCCACCCGAGTTGGCCAGGAAGACCGCCATCAGCGTGCCGGCCCCGATCGCCCCGGCCAGGTACGCCGCGAGCGCGCCCGGCCCGAGGCCGAAGCCGACCGCGATCGGGGCGAGGATGGCGAGCAGGCCGGGGGTCATCAGCTCGCGCTGCGCGTCCCGGGTGCAGATGTCGACGACCTTGCCGTACTCGGGGCGCTGGGTGCGGTCCATGATCCCGGGCAGCTCGCGGAACTGCCGGCGGACCTCCATCACGACCGCGCCGGCCGAGCGGGAGACCGCGTTGATGGCGAGCCCGGAGAAGAGGAAGACCACCGCCGCGCCGATGATCAGGCCGACCAGGTTGCGCGGGTTCGCCACGTTCAGCGAGTTGAGGATCTCGGCGCCGACGTCGCCCACCCCGGCGTCGGAGTACGCGGTGCGCAGCGTGTCGGTGTAGGAGCCGAAGAGCGCCGTCGCGGCGAGTACGGCCGTGGCGATCGCGATGCCCTTGGTGATCGCCTTGGTGGTGTTGCCGACCGCGTCCAGCTCGGTCAGCGTCCGGGCGCCGTGCTCGTCGATGTCGCCGGACATCTCCGCCACGCCCTGGGCGTTGTCGGAGATCGGGCCGAACGTGTCCATCGCGACGATCACACCGACCGTGGTGAGCAGGCCGGTGCCGGCCAGCGCCACGGCGAACAGCGAGAGCGTGATGGAGCTGCCGCCGAGCAGGAACGCGCCGAACACCCCGGCGCCGATCAGCAGCGCCGAGTAGACCGCCGACTCCAGGCCGACGCTGATGCCGGCGAGGATGACGGTGGCGGGGCCGGTCTGGGAGCTCTTGCCGATGTCCTGCACCGGGCGCCGGTCGGTCTCGGTGAAGTAGCCGGTCAGCGCCTGGATCGCGGCGGCCAGCACGATGCCGATGACGACCGCGCCGATGGCGACGACCCGCGGGTTCTCGTCGACGTCGGTGAGCCCGCCCTCCAGCTCGGCGAAGGTGGCCGGCAGGTACGCGTACGTGGCGACCGCGACCAGCACCGCGGACAGCAGCGCGGAGATGTAGAAGGCCCGGTTGATCGCGGTCAGGCCGCTGCGGTCCGAGGCGCGCAGCCGGGTGATGAAGACGCCGACGATCGCGATGAGCACGCCGATGGTGGAGATGATCAGCGGGAAGACCAGGCCCTGCTCGCCGAAGGCGGCGCGACCGAGGATCAGCGCGGCGACCAGGGTCACGGCGTACGACTCGAAGAGGTCGGCGGCCATGCCGGCGCAGTCGCCGACGTTGTCGCCCACGTTGTCGGCGATGGTGGCGGCGTTGCGCGGGTCGTCCTCGGGGATGCCCTGCTCGACCTTGCCGACCAGGTCGGCGCCCACGTCGGCGGCCTTGGTGAAGATGCCGCCGCCGACCCGCATGAACATGGCGAGCAGCGCGGCGCCGAAGCCGAAGCCCTCCAGCACGGTCGGCGCGTCGCCCCGGAAGAAGAGCACGACCAGCGCGGCGCCGAAGAGGCCGAGCCCGACGGTGAGGAAGCCGACGACGCCGCCGGTGCGGAAGGCGATCTTCATGGCGCCCTCGCGGCCGCCCTGCCGTTCCCGGGCGGCGGCGGCGACCCGCAGGTTGGCCCGGGTGGCCAGCCACATGCCGGCGCCGCCGATGAACGCGCTGAACAGCGCGCCGACGACGAAGAAGGCGGAGCGCCCGATCTTCACCGCCGTCTCGTTGCCGTCGGTGTCGTGCACCGGCAGCAGGAAGAGCAGCACCACGGCGATGACCACGAAGATCGCCAGGGTGCGGAACTGCCGGAGCAGGTAGGCCGAGGCGCCCTCCTGAACCGCGCCGGAGATCTCCTGCATGTTGGTGGTGCCCTTGCCGGCGGCCAGTACGGCTTTCGTCAGTGCGGCGGCGAAGGCGAGCGCCACCAGCGCGATCACCGCGGCGATGACGACGTACGTGACATTGTTTCCGGTGAGGGAGATCCCGCCGCCCTCGGCGGCCAAGGTGTCGGACATCTGTGTCCTCCTGTACCGAACGCTCGCGCCGGCCGGTGGAGACGCACCGACCCGGCGCCTGGATGCGGATTCGCAAGCGCGCCAACCCACCCCGGCGGACCAGCGATGACACGGTTCCCGCTGGTTGCGGGATGCGATCACTTGCTGACAACCCGCGTACTGTAGCCCTCCGCAGTGTCGGAGGTCACACCGAGGGGGCACCCTGTCTCGATGATCTTCGTCGCTGTGTTACGAGAAAAAATCTGATATAGGAGTCCGTCCATGACAAGGAGGCCGCGTCCCTTCGCGGAACGCGGCCTGACGGCGTGCGACGCCCTCTGCCGGAGGGCGGTGGAGGAGCGACGCGGCCCCTCGCCGGGGCCGGGGCGGATCAGCTTCGGCGGCCCACGGGCCAGACCATCCGCACCTCGGTGCCGATGCCCTCGTCGACCGGGCGGACCTGGAGGTCCTCGACGAAGCCGGCGAGCAGCGCGAAGCCGACGCCGGTGGTGAGGTCGTCCTCGTTCAACGACTCGTTGGCGAGCTGGTCGGCGTCCAGCGCGGCCAGGCCGAGGCCGGCCTCGATCGGCGCGCGGTCGACGACCCGCACCGCGTACGCCCCGCTGTCGGACATCTCGACGAGCACCGGGTCGGACACGCCGTACTGTCGGTGCAGGGCGACCGCGCGCGTGCACGCCTCGCCGATGGCGAGGCGCACCTCGTCGAGCAGGTCCTCGCGGACCCCGGCGCGCCGGGCGACCGCCACGCCGACCAGGCGCGCGGTGCGCACGTGCACCGGGGCCGGCGAGAAGGAGAGCCGGACCGTGGCCATCACGCGCCAGCGCCGGCCGGGTCCGCGCCGATCGCCGCGTCGACCGTGGGATGCAACGGGAAGACCTGGTCGAGCGCGGTGATCCGGAAAATCTTGAGCAGCGGCTCCTTGTCGCAGACCAGCGCGAAAGAACCGCCGGCCGAGCGCAGCCGCTTGAGCGCGCCGACCAGCACGCCCAGGCCGGTGGAGTCGAGGAAGTCCACCCGGCCGAGGTCGACCACGACGTGGCGGGCCCCGCCGTCGATCAGTTCGAGGAGCCGTTCCCGCAGCCGGGGGGCGGTGTAGACGTCCACCTCACCGCCGACCTCAAGCACTGTGTGCTCGCCCACGGTGCGGGTCGCCAGCGACAGCTCCATCGGTCCTCCCTCGCAAGAGCCGTAAACTCTCCTGGGCATCTAACCATCCCCGCCGGATTCGGCTCTGCTCACCGGCGAAGGCATCCCCATACCCCGCTTTTCATCCCCGAACACCAGTGCGAGAGTGCAGGACGTGACCTCCGACAGCTTCAGCTCGGCACGTCTGACGCCGCGCGACGACCTGAAGCCGTCGTCCGACAGCTCCGGCTCGGCACCCCCGACGCCGCGCGACGACCTGAAGCCGTCGTCCGACAGCTCCGGCTCGGCACCCCCAGCGCCGCGCGACGACCTGAAGCCGTCGTCCGACAGCTCCGGCTCGGCACCCCCAGCGCCGCGCGACGACCTGAAGCCGTCGTCCGCAGCCACCGTGTCCGCAGGCGCCGGCCCCGGGCGATCGCCGGCCGACCTGCTGGGCCGGCTGCGCGCCCGCAACGGCGTCGATCCGGTCACCCACGTCGAACGGGTCCCGGCCAGGGCCGGCGAGCCCGCCCCGTGGCCGGGCTGGGCGCCGGAGGAGCTGCGCGCGGCGTTCGCCCGGCGCGGCGTGGTAGCGCCCTGGCGGCATCAGGCCGAGGCCGCCACCCTGGCGTACGACGGCCAGCACGTGGTGGTCGCCACCGGCACCGCGTCCGGCAAGTCCCTGGCCTACCAGCTCCCCGCGCTGGCCACCCTGCTCGCCGACCCCCGCGCCACCGTGCTCTACCTGGCGCCGACGAAGGCGCTCGCCGCCGACCAGTTGCGCGCCGTCGCCGCGCTGGAGCTGGAGGGCGTACGCCCCGCCTGCTACGACGGCGACACCCCGCGCGCCGAGCGGGAGTGGATCCGGCGGCACTCGCGGTTCGTGCTGACCAACCCGGACATGCTGCACCACGGCATCCTGCCCGGCCACGCCCAGTGGTCCGGGTTCCTGCGCCGGCTCACGTACGTGGTGATCGACGAGTGCCACACCTACCGGGGAGTCTTCGGCTCGCACGTGGCGCACGTGCTGCGCCGGCTGCGTAGGCAGTGCGCCCGGTTTGGGCGTACCCCCGTCTTCGTGCTGGCCTCGGCGACCTCCGGTGACCCGGCGGCGGCGGCCGGGCGACTCACCGGGCTGCCCGTCGCCGCCGTCACGGAGGACACCTCGCCGCGCGGCGGGGTGACCTTCGCGCTCTGGGAGCCGCCGCTGCTGCCGCCGGACTCCCACGCGGACCAGCAGGCGGACCTCACCCAGGTCCGCCGGTCGGCGCTGCGGGAGACGGCCGACCTGCTCGCCGACACGGTCGCCGAGGGGGTACGCACACTGGCCTTCGTGCGCTCCCGGCGCGGCGCCGAGGTGGTCGCCGCGAACGCCCGCCGCGCCCTCGACGAGGCGGTACCCGGCCTCGGCGACCGGGTGGCCGCCTACCGGGCCGGCTACCTGCGCGAGGAGCGACGCGGACTGGAACGCGCGCTGCTGCACGGCGACCTGCTCGGGCTGGCCTCGACCAACGCGCTGGAGCTGGGCGTCGACCTGATCGGGCTCGACGCGGTGCTGATCTGCGGTTACCCGGGCACGCGGGCCTCGCTGTGGCAGCAGGCCGGCCGAGCCGGGCGCTCCGGGCAGGAGGCGCTCGCCGTGCTGGTCGCCCGGGACGACCCGCTCGACACCTATCTGGTGCACCACCCGGAGGCGCTGTTCGGCCGGCCGGTGGAGGCGACCGTGCTCGACCCCGCCAACCCGTACGTGCTGGCCCCGCAGCTCGCCTGCGCGGCGGTCGAGGCGCCGCTGACCCCGGCTGACCTGGAACTCTTCGGCGACGGAGCCAAGGAGGCGGTGGACCAGCTCGTGGCGGCGGGGGCGCTGCGACAGCGGCCGACCGGCTGGTACTGGCGGCACCGGGAACGGCCGGAGGTGGACCTGCGCGGCGAGGGCGGCGCGCCGGTCTGCGTGGTGGAGGCGGCGACCGGGCGGCTGCTCGGCACCGTCGACGGCGGCTCGTCGCACTTCCTGCTCCACCCCGGCGCGGTCTACCTGCACCAGGGCGTCTCGTACGTGGTCGACTCGCTCGACCTGGCCGACGGGTGCGCGCTGGTGCACCCCGAGGAGCCGGACTGGTCCACCCACGCCCGGGACGTCACGTCGCTGTCGGTGGTGTCGGTCCGCTCGTACGTGGACGCCGGGCCCGTCGGCCTCTTCCTCGGCGAGGTCGACGTGACCAGCCAGGTGGTGTCGTACCAGCGACGACGGATCGCCTCCGGCGAGGTCATCGACACCCGCCCGCTGGACCTGCCGGCCCGGGAGCTGCGCACCGTGGCGGTCTGGTTCACCCTGTCGCCGCAGTCTCTGGCGGCCGCCGGCGTGGAGCCGGCAGACGTGCCGGGCGCGCTGCACGCCGCCGAGCACGCCGCGATCGGGCTGCTGCCGCTCACCGCCACCTGCGACCGCTGGGACATCGGCGGGCTCTCCACCGCCGTGCACCCGGACACCGAGGCGCCGACCGTCTTCGTCTACGACGGGCACCCCGGCGGGGCGGGGTTCGCGGAGCGCGCGTACGGCACGGCCGCGGCCTGGCTGCGGGCCACCCGGGACGCGATCGCGGAGTGCGGCTGCGAGGCGGGCTGCCCGTCCTGCGTGCAGTCCCCGAAGTGCGGCAACGGCAACAACCCGCTCTCGAAGCCGGACGCGGTGAAGGTGCTGGACGTGGTGCTCGCCAACCTGCCCGACGGCGTACCGGCGCCCCGCCGGTCCGGGGATGCCGATGGCGCCCCGGATCCTCGCGCCGCTGCTCCGGGTGACGCTGCCGTCCGGGACTGACCAGCCCGCCGCGCGCTGCCGTCCCACGCGGGGGCGGATTCCGGCGAGCGCGATCCGGCGACGGCTTCGGGCGGTGGGCTCTGGCGGCGGGCTCCGGCGGCGGGCCCGGCGACGCGATCTGGCGGTGGCTCCGGGTGGGCTCCGGCGGTGGGCTCCGGCGGTGGGTTCGGGGTGGCGAAGGCGCGGGTGACGACGGGGCCGCTCGCTACCTGAGGGCCGGCGGGACGGTTGAGCCTGTGCGACACTCCGGCCCACCCCTCGAAGGAGATCCCATGCAGCCCGACACCTTGCAGTCCCAGCAGCAGTTCCACATCCGGCAGCGGATCCGGATGATGGTCAACCAGTACGAGGTCCACGCCGTCGCACCGGACGGCTCCGAAGGCGGGATGCTGGCGTTCGCCCAGCAGAAGCGGCTCGCCTTCAAGGAGCAGGTGACGATCTACACCGACGACTCGAAGCAGCAGCCGCTGCTCGGCTTCAAGGCCCGCCAGCGCCTCGACATCGGCGCCACGTACGACGTGACCGACCACGCCGGCAACCCGATCGGCCTGTTCCGCAAGGACTTCGCCCAGTCGCTGCTCCGCTCCACGTGGCACGTGGAGCAGGCCGGCCTGCCGCAGATCACCGGCCAGGAACGCAGCATGCCGGTGGCGCTGCTGCGGCGCTTCGTCGACTCGCTGTCCTGGCTGCCGTACCACTTCGACTTCGTCGCCGGCGGCCAGCCCGTCTTCTCGGTGATCAAGCAGTGGGGCCTGCGCGACCGGTACGTCGTCCAGGTGCAGCACCCGCAGATCGACCGCCGACTCGTGATCGCGATGGCCGTCGCCCTCGACGCCCTCCAGGCACGCTGACCCACCGGCCCCGGGTACGCCTGGCGGCGCTCGACGGCGACGTGAGGTGCCGGATCACGGCGGCGCGAGGTGCCGGATCACGGCGGCGCGAGGTGCCGGATCACGGCGACGTGAGGTGCCGGATCACGGCGCCACGAGGCGGCGTTCCCGCCACCCGGCCCGGCTCCTTGCCGACCTGGCCGGGGCGACCTGGCCTCTGACCAATCCCTCTTCTGGTCAGCCTCCCTCCTCGTCAGCCCGGACCGGTCCGGCGCGGGCGGTCGCCGTGGCGGCCCGCGCCAGGCCGGGCAGCGGGGTGACGGCCACCTCCGCGGTCACCAGGAGGTCGAGGCCGTCGAGCCGGCAGTCCAACAGTGAGCCGCCGTTGGCGGCGGCGATCTCGGCTGCCCGACCGCACGCCGCCGTTTCGCCACGGAGGGCCTGCCCGGCACCGGCGAGCGCGCCGAAGTCCGCCGCGACCCGGGCCCGCTGCCGGGCGGTCTGGGCGGCACCGACGGCCGCCCCGAACAGGCCGACCAGGACGAACACCAGCCCGACCGCGAGCAGGCAGACGGTCGCTCCGCCACGCTCCCCGCCGGTTCCTCCGGGACGAGGCACTGACGAGCCGGTCACGGTCGGGCCGCCGGGACGCCGGGTTCCACCGCCGCGACCGCGGTCGCGGTCACGGTGATCCTGGGCAGCCGCGTGCCGAGTGCGCGTACGTGCCCTCGGACGGTGGCGGTGACCCGCTGGCCGTCGACCGTGACCGTGACCTCGGCGCCCGCCGGGGCCACCCGGCCGGCGGCGGCCACCCCGTCCTCGCCCCGGGAGGCGGCGAGCGCCGCCTCCCGGGCCGCGTGCAGGCAGCCCGCCCTCGTGCCGACGGCGTTCACCGCGGTCAGCCCGGTGAGCAGGAGCAGCAGGAGCGCCGGCAGGCCGGCCGCCAGTTCGGCGGTGAAGGAACCCCGGTCGCGGCCGGCCGACCGGCGCCAGCTCACTTGAGCGCCCGGTCGATGACGGCGGTCAACGCGGACTGCACGTTGCCGGAGGTCAGCACCTTCAGCAGGATCCCGGCGAAGGCGACGGCGGCGAGCGTGCCGACGGCGTACTCGGCTGTGTTCATCCCGGCGTCCCCGCGCAGGCGGGCGAGAAGTTTGCGCATGTGTGCTTGTCCTTTCTGGAAGGTTGGTCAGAGCACGTCGCCGAGAACGGCGACGATCACCGGCACCAGGCCGGCGAGAATGAAGGCCGGCAGGAAGCAGAGCCCCAGCGGCAGCACGATGAGGACGCCGGCGCGGCGGGCGGCCGCCTCGGCAGCCGTGGACCGGTCGGCGCGCAGGTCGTCGGCGAGCCGGGTCAGCGCGCCGGCCAGCGCCCCGCCGCTGTTCGAGGAGCGGCGAACGGCCGCCGTCAGCCGCTCGGCGCCCGGCACCGACGCGAGCGGCTCCCATGCCTCCTCGGGGCCGCCGCCGAGCCGCAGCAACCGGCCCACCCGGGCGAGCCGGTCGGCGAGGGGCCCGTCGAGCGCGTCCGCCACGGCCAGGACGGACCTGTCCACCGGCGCCCCCGCCCGCATCGCCGCCGCGAGCAGGTCGGCGGCGAGCGGGAGGTCGGCGGCCTCCCGCAGCCGCCGCCTGCGTACGGCCGGCGGCTCGATCCGGCGCAGCAGACGGTCGAGCAGCAGCGCCGCCGGCGCGGCTGTCAGCAACCCGGGCCAGCCGCCGACCACGACGGCCACGGCCAGACCACCCAGCCCGGCGGCGAGCCGGATCGCATCCGGCCGGCGCCGGGACCGCGCACCCTCCGGCGCCTCGTCGCCGGTCCCGGACGCCACCGGTCGGTGAACCGAGCCGGCCGGGCGTACGCCGGGCGGCGCCCCGCGCAGGGCGCGCAGGCGGCGCAGCGGCCGCCGGCCGGCGAGGAACGCGACGGCGAGCAGGGCCACCGCCGCCAGGCAGCCCGCGACCAGCACCGCCCGGGGCATCAGCTCGCCCGCCCCGGTGTCGCGCCGAGCCGCTCGGCCCAGAACAGGCCCGCGACCTGGAGGGCGACGGCGGCGACCGCGCACGCACCGCCGACGGGGGTGTGCAGCAGCACCGCCACGGGGTCGACGCCGATGCCGTAGCCGAGCCCGATGCCGCCGAGCGGCAGAGCGGCGAGCAGCAACGCGGTGGCGCGCGCCCCGGCCGCCTGGGCCTCCGCCGCGGCCAGTCCCCGGTCGCTGGAACGGGCGTCGGCCTCGATGCGCTCCAGCAGCTCGGCCAACGGCGCGCCCGTCCGGTCGGCGAGCCGTACGGCCGCCCGCGCCAGCCGCTCCAGCCGGTCCGGGCCGTTGCCGGCGGGTCGCCGGGGCGGCTTGAGCAGCGTGTCCGCTCCGACGTCGAAGTCCCGCCCGTCGCCGGGCGCCGCGCCCTCCCGACCGATCCCGGCGGCGATTCCTGGCCGTCCGAGGGTGAGCTGCTCAGCGGCGACCGGCACCGGCAGGCCGGCCCGCAGATCGGCGGCCAGCCCGCAGAGTTCGTCCAGCCGACGTCGCCGGGCCCGGTCCGCCAGCTGGCCGGACTGCCGTCGAAGCAGCGCGCGGGCGGCCAGCGTGCCGTAGGCGCCGACGGCCACCGCCGCCACCGGCCCGGCCAGCAGCAGTCCGGCCGCGACGCCGGCCAGCCCCACCAGCAGCAGGGTGCGCCTCGGTGACGTGGTCAGCACGCCCGACCGGTCTCGCCGTCCCGCACCGGCAGGACGGGCCGCCCGAACGTCGGGTCGACGGGTGGGTGCAGCGGTCGGGGCCGGCGCGCCGACGGGACGTCGCGCGTCCCGCCGGGTGGGTGGTCGGGCGGGTCCCGGCGGTCGGGACGGGCCGGGGTGACCACCGGCGGGCCACGGCCAGGACGGCCGGTCCGCGACGTCCCGCGGCGGCCACTGCGCCGCGCCGCCCGGTCCGTGCCCGCTCGGAGGCACCCGGCGGACCGAGGCGGCCTGGGCCACGGCCGGCAGGCGCGCCGGAGCGGTCACCTCGGACATCTCACCCGGCTGCCGGCCGGCCGGCGCCGCCCCAGCGGCCGGGCCGGTAAACGCCTCGACGGGACGGTCCGGCGGGGCGGGGCGGAGATCCGGCTCCGACGCCCGGCGCAGCTCGGTGATCCAGTCGACGAGCGGATCGTCCGCCCCGTTCGACGCGTTCCCTTGTGCCTCGCTCACGAGGGTGCGCCGCCTGCTCCGAAGGCCGCCCAGCAGATTGGCCACGACGACCGCCGACGCGATCGCCAGCAGCGCCACCAGCGCGTACGGGGCGCTCACTTCGGGCCCGCCGATCCGGGCCACGGCTCGCTGAGGATCGGCGGCACCGGCACGCCCCGCTCCCGCAGCAGCGCTCCGAGCGCGCGGGCGGCGGGACCGAGGCCGCGCCCGCGTACCCAGGCGGGAACCGCGGCGACCAGGCGGTCCGGACCCTCGGGCAGGAGCAGGCACACCGACTCCAGCACCCGCCCCTGTTCGCCCCGGCGCACCTGGAGCAGCACCTGGAGCGCGGCGGCCACCTGGGCGTGGAGCGCGGGGCGGGGCAGCCCACCCAGCATCCCGAGCGCCTCCAGCCGGGCCGGCACGTCGGAGGGGGCGTTGGCGTGCAGGGTGCCGGCACCGCCGTCGTGACCGGTGTTCAGGGCGGCGAGCAGGTCGACCACCTCCCCGCCCCGGCACTCGCCGACGACCAGCCGATCGGGCCGCATCCGCAGTGCCTGCCGGACCAGGTCGGTCAGCCCGACCGCGCCGGATCCCTCCACGTTGGCAGTTCTGGCTTGCAACCCGACGACGTGCGGGTGCCGGGGGTGCAGCTCGGCCGCGTCCTCCACCAGCACGATCCGCTCGGTCGACGGCACCAGCCCGAGCAGCGTGTTCAGCAGAGTGGTTTTGCCCGAGCCGGTGCCGCCGGTCACCAGGTACGCCAGCCGGGCCGCCACGACGGCGGAGAGCACCGGCGCCATCGGCCGGGGCACCGTCCCCTGGCGTACCAACTCGTCGAGGGTGAACGGCCGCTGCCGGAACGTCCGCAGGGACAGGTAGGGACCGTCGGTCGCCACCGGCGGCAGCACGGCGTGCAGCCGGGTGCCGTCGGGGAGCCGCGCGTCCGCGTACGGCGAGCCGTCGTCGAGCCGCCGGCCGGCGCTGGCGGTGAGCCGCTGGGCGAGCCGGCGAACGTCGTCGACCGTGCCGATCGGCACCGCGACCTGGTGCAGGCCCTGCCCCCGGTCCACCCAGACCCGGACGCCGTTGACCAGCACGTCGGTGACCTCCGGGTCGGCCAGCAGCGGCGCGAGCGGACCGGCACCCACCAGGTCGTCGTGCACCCGGTCGGCCATCCGCAGCAGGGCGGTGTCGCCCAGCACGGCGGCGGTGGGTTCCGCGCGTACGGCGGACACGATCGCGGCGGGGGTGACCGGGGTCGCCGCGGCCGCGATCCGCTGCCGCACCCGGGAGGCGAGAGTCTCGCCCTCGGACGGTCCGGTCATGCCGCATCCGCCGCGGGTGTGCCGGTCAGGTCGGCGACGATGCGCTGGCAGAGGGCCGCCAGCGGCCCCCGGCCGTGGGCGGCCGGTGCCTCGCCCCGCTCCAGCCCACGGACCAACGCCGGCTCCGGCCGCAGCGTGCCGGCAAGCGGCAGTCCGAGCGCGCGGGCCACCTCGGCGGCCCCGAGCCTGCCCGGTGCCGGACCGCGCACGATCACCGACATCGCGGCGCAGTGCGGTGCGGCGGCCGCCACCACCCGGGCGGCCGCGGCGGTGGCCCGCAGTTCGGCCGGTACGACGACGAACACGTGGTCGGCCGCCTGGAGTGCGGTGACGGCCGCGTCGTCCAGTTGCCGGGGCAGGTCCACCACCACGAAGTCCCGGCCCCGCCGGGCGGCGTCTACCGTGGCCGCCATCGCCTGGGCGGGCAGGGCGAGCAGGTCGCCCCGGTCCCAGGAGAGCACCACCAGGTCACCCCGGCTCGGCAGGGCCCGCACCAGCGCCGGCGCGTCCACCCGGCCGTCGGCGTCGGTCAGCGCCGGCCAGCGCAGCCCCTCCAACTGCTCCCAACCCAGCACCAGGTCGAGCCCACCGCCGAGCGGATCGGCGTCGACGAGCAGGGTGCGCAGCCGGGCACGGGCGGCCGTGACCGCGAGCCCGCCGGCCAGGATGCTCGCCCCGGCGCCACCACGCCCGCCCAGCACGGCGGTGATCCGGGCTACGCCCCGATCGGCGCCCTCCGGCCCGCACTCGGCGAACCGGTCCACCAGCCACGGCTCGGCGGCCGGCAGGACGGCCACGTGCTCGGCGCCGATCAGCTCGGCGACCTGAAAGCCGGGATCGGGCTCCCCGGACCGGCCGACCAGCACCATCCGTGGCCGCTGCGGCAGCCGCGCCCGCAGGCACGGCTGGGCCTGGTCGGCGCCGACCAGCACGAGCGGGGCGGGCAGCCAGCGGGTCCGGGCCGCCGCCGGGTCGGCGGCGAGCTCCACCTCGACGCCGCCCGCTGCGGCGAGCCGGAGCAGGTCGTCGAGCAGGTCGCCGTCCGAGGTGACGAGCAGCGGCAGTCGCCGGTGCGGCGGGACGGAGGTACGGGGTGGCATCGCGGCCTCCAGCGGTCGGGCTCCGGGGTTGCTGACCCGAGACCCTGCCCCCGATCCGCCACCGGACGCCGCCCCACGGCGCCAGCCTGTGGACAACTTCGGCGCCTGTGGACAGCGCCCACCGCGCGAGTCGATCTGCTATGTCCGTCGCCCCCCGGCACGGCCCCTGTCGTACGTCGCCGGCACGATCCGCCACCTGACCGACAGCCTCGTGGAGCTTCTCTGCCGGGCGCGGTGGCGGGCCGACGCCGACCGCCCGAACCGACCGCGCCGCTGCACGACGCCCTGCCAGGGCTGGTCACCGCCGTGCAGGCGGTCGACGACGCGCCCCGCTTCCACCTCGACTCCGAGACCGACGACGTGGTGGCGGAGACCGCCCGGCTGCTCGCACCCGGCGCCACCCGGGTCGCACGGTGGCGGGAGTGCCGCGTGTTGACGGCAGCGGAGAGCCCGTGCACGGCGGCGCGACATCGGAAGCCACGCCGCCGACGAACCCCGCCGGAGACCGTCCGCCGGTCAGTCGATGACCAGGTCGAGGGCGGCGATCTGGTCCGGGTCGGCGACCACCTCGACGCCGACGATCCGATCGGTGACCACAAAGCTGATCACGATGCGGGTACGGCCGCCGACGACCACCACCGCGCCCGGCGCGCCGTCGACGAACGCGGGCACGGCGGCCTGCGCCCGCCCGGAGAAGAAGGCGGCCACGACGGACGAGCCGTGTGCCTCGCCCGTTCCGCCCATCTTGACGGCCGTGGCGTCGGAGCGCAGGACGACGTGCGGGTCGAGGAGGCTGAGCAGGTCGTCGAAGCGCCCCTCCCGGGACGCGGCCAGGAACGCCTCGACGAGCCCACGCTGCCGAACTCGGTCCGTTTCCGGCGTCGGGGGTCCGCTCTGCACACGACGGCGGGCCCGGCTGGCGATCTGCCGTACGGCGGCCGGGCTGCGGTCGACGACGGGGGCGAGTTCGTCGAAGGACACCGCGAACATGTCATGCAGCACGAAGACCAGCCGTTCGGTGGGACCGAGGGTCCGCAGCACCACGTCCAGCGCCCGTCCGACCGACTCGGTGAGCAGCGCCTCCCGCTCGGGATCGACCTCGGCGGACCCGGCCGTGGCCGGATCGTCCTCGGCGACGTCGGCGGGCTGCTCGTGGCGGGCCGTGCTCGACCCCAGCCGATCGAGGCAGACCCGCCCGAGGGCGGTGGTGAGCCACCCCGGCAGGTTGTCGATGCCGTCGACGTCGGCGCGGCTGAGCCGCAGCCAGGTGTCCTGGACCGCGTCGTCGGCCTCGGCCCCGGAGCCGAGCATCCGCTGGGCCACGGACCGCAGGCGGGGACGCTGCTCCTCGAAGCGCAGGGCCAGCAGATCGGTGTCGCTCATGGCATCGCAATCCTGGCCGACGTCCAGCCTCCACGTGACCGCGGTCACATCTGTCACGCCGGCCGTCCCGCTGTCGACATCAGGGTGACGGACGAGAACGCTGCGGCGAGAAACGCCAGCGAGCGTAACAGGAAGGGCAGGGACCAGATGACCATGCAGGCCCGCATCCAGAACCCCGCGATGCTGCTCCCCGACGCGGCGAAGGCGATCAACCTGCTCTACAAGGCGGCGCACTCCGCCGGCGTCCCCACCAGCACGCTGGAGTTGGTCCACCTGCGAGCCAGCCAGATCAACGGATGCAGCGCGTGCGTCGACTCCGGCGCGCGCAGCGCACGGAAGGCCGGAGAGACCGAGGAGAGGCTCTTCGCGCTGGCCGCATGGCGGGAGACGCCGTACTTCACCACAGCGGAGCGGGCCGCGCTCGCGCTCGCCGAGGCCGCGACCCGGCTCGCCGACCGGGCCGACGCGGTGCCCGACGAGGTCTGGGACGACGCCACCCGGCACTTCGACGAGAAGGAACTGTCCGCGCTGGTGCTCTGGATCGCCACCACCAACTTCTTCAACCGGTTGAACGCCACGACCCGACAGCCCGCACCGCAGATCTGGGGCTGAGCGGGCGCCGACAGCGGCGAGGGGGCGGAGGCGCCCCCGCCGCGGCGCCCCGGAGGTCGAGCGACAGCCGGCTGCGGTTGGCGGTTCGGGTTCGCGCGGTCAACAACGCCACTGCACCGGCCTACAGAAGTCCGCACGGCCGTTGTTGATCCCCCTTGCAGGGGAGCCGGCTGGTTCCCTCGCGGGAGGTTTCGGACCCGGAGCTGCACTGGAATCAACGCATGAGTTCGATGAAGTCCCCGAAGGCCGTTTGGTTGGGAACTGCTGCGCTGACCCCCTACATCCTGATGAAGACCTACTGGGCGTTCGGCGGGAACGCTGGCCGACCGGCAGGCGACCTCGCCGCCTCGATGCGCGCCAACGGTGCACCCGAGGCGCTGGTGTGGCTGGAGCAGCATGGGATCGACTTCACCGTGCTGGGCGCCCTCGGCGGGGTGCTGCTGCTGACCGCGCTGACCCGCCCCTGGGGCGAGCGGCTGCCACGCTGGACGCTGCTCGTCCTGGGCTGGCCGGGCGCCGTGGCCCTCACCCCCTACGGCCTCGCCACCATGATCGCCGCAGCCGCCGGCTTCACAGTCGGCGACGCCGAAGGCTGGTCCCCTTGGGTCGGCTACGTGGGCGGACTCGCCTTCGCCGGCCTTGGCCTCTCACTTGCCCTCTGCACCCGCTCATACCAGCGCCGCACCCGCCCCCCGGCCGTCCTCGCCCACGCCTGAGCACGCCTACGCCACCCGGCTGGTCACCGACGGTGCCCTGGTGCAGCGGGCCATGGGCCACGAGCAGGAGTCCACGACGCTCAATCGTTACACGCACACCACGGACGACTGCGCGGCTCTGATCCTGGATGCCTTCACGCTGCTCGCTGCGGAAAGGGACGACCCCCGTCGGGGGGAGACGGGGGTCGTCGGGAGGTTCGGCTCCGGGGGGGTCGAGCCGAACCCACTCAGCGGTCACGGGGGGTGCAACCGCCGAGGGCCTGTCTGTTGTGCGAGATGTGAACGCTCGTCGTGCCGACCAGTCTGCCTGAGCGGACCTGTATACGTCGAGTGGTGTCACCTCCACTCCCTGCAAATTAAACTTCGCAGAGTGTGACGGACGTCACGATGAGCGAGGGCGATGGGGTCTGCCCGCAAGTCCGAGGGGTCATCGGACCCCGGGCACCCGCCGACCATAGACCATCCGGCTAGACTTGCGCGCCGTGGGCCGAAGTGCCGCTTTCTTCGATCTGGACAAGACCGTCATCGCCAAGTCGAGCGCCCTGGCGTTCGGTCGGCCGTTCTACCGGGACGGCCTGATCACCCGGCGTGACGTGGTCAAGTCGGCGTACGCGCAGCTGATGTTCCGGCTGGGCGGCACCGACGAGCAGACCATGGCCAAGACCCGGGACTATCTCGCCACGCTCTGCAAGGGCTGGCAGGTGGAGCAGGTCCGCCAGATCGTCGCGGAGACGCTGCACGAGCTGATCAATCCCTACGTGTACGCCGAGGCCGCCGCCCTGATCGAGGAGCACCAGGCTGCCGGCCGGGACGTCGTGCTGGTCTCCGCCTCCGGCGAGGAGATGGTCCGGCCGATCGGCGCGCTGCTAGGGGTCACCGACGTGATCGCCACCCGGATGGGCGTGGTGGACGGCCGCTACAGCGGCGAGGTCGAGTTCTACGCGGCCGGGCCGAGCAAGGTCGAGGCGGTCAGCGAGCTGGCCGTCCGCCGCGGGTACGACCTGGCCGACTCGTACGCCTACTCCGACTCGTACAGCGACCGGCCACTGCTGGAGTGCGTCGGCCACCCCTCGGTGGTCAACCCGGACCGGCAGCTGCGCAGGCTCGCGGTCGAGAACTCCTGGCCGGTGCTGGAGTTCCGGCACCCGATTCCGCTGGGCCGGCGGCTGCGGGAGCGCCCGGCCGTCCCGGTCGCCGCGGCGGCGCTGGGCGTGGGCGTCGGCGTGGCCATCGGCATCGCCTGGTACGGCCGTCACCGCCGTACCCGCGCCACCCCCGCTCCCGCCTGACCGGATCCGGGCCGAAGCGACCCGGACCGAGAGCGACCCGGACCGAAGCGACCCGGACCGAAAGCGACCCGGACCGAAGCGACCCGGACCGAAAGCGAGCCGGACCGAAGCGACCCAGGTGCCGAGGGATCCAGGCTCGGCGGGCGGGTCAGGCGGCGGCGAGGATCTCGTCGCCGATCGTGGTGAGCTGGTCGGCGCCGACCTCCACGGCCGACATGTAGTGCCGCAGCCAGGACCGCAGGCCGTCCGGGGTGCCGGTGGCGAACGCGCCGGCCGAGCCGACGTACTCGGGCTCGCGCTCGCGGTGGCCGACGTCGACGGCGAGCAGGCCGCGCGGGTCGAGCCCGCTGGACAGCAGCACCAGCCGGGCGGCGCCGCGGGCCACCACCCCGGACGGCCCGGCGAAGGGGCGCAGGTTCAGCAGCTCACCGTGCACGACGGCGGCCAGCACCAGCGGGGAGACCTTCGTGCCGCCGGCGACGAGCCCGGCCAGCCCGTCCAGCCGCGCGGCGACCACCGGGTCGGCCACGGGCCGGCCCAGTTCGGCCTCGGTCACCACGTCCCGGGCGGCGAGCACGTGCAGCCTGGCCAGCGCCTGCCGGGGCGCCTTCGGCCAGAGCTCGCTCAGCCCGGGCAGCGCCCCGGCGACCCGCAGCGCGCCCTGGACCACCGGCTCGGTCACGGTTCCGGCACGGACGGCCTCGCGCTCGTGGGCGTACCCCTCGAGGGCGGCGCTGGCGACCGCGGACCGGAGGCTGACCTCGGCCGCGACCTGGCCGCCGTGCCGGCGCAGCGCGCGGTGCCCGAGCGCCTGGTCGAAGCGCTCGCGGGCCCGCTCGACGGCGGGAGCGATGTCGGCGAGCGCGAGCAGCGGGGCGAGTGGGTCAGCGGTCACCCCGTCACGCTATCGACTGTGCGACGCGACCCGCCGACGAGCCGCCGGGGAGCGACCGCCGCCACCCCTCGATTGTGGTGGCAAGGGGCCCTTCCTCGACGGAAGGTGCCGACGCGGTGCCCCTTTTGGCGTCCGGGTGGCCGTCCGGCGCGCGGCGGGGGCCGCTCGGCGCGAGTTGGCCGGACCGGCAGTCAGGCGACGGGGTGTCCCGACTAACCTCGTGCGGGAGACGCAGGTCACCCCGAACGACGAGGGAGCACGGCATGAGCGAGGCATTGGCCAATCTGTTGAACGAGACACGCCAGTTCCCGCCGCCGGCCGAACTCGCCGCGAACGCCAACGTCACCGCAGACGCGTACGCGGAGGCCGACGCCGACCGGCTGGCGTTCTGGGAGCGGCAGGCCGGGCGGCTGACGTGGGCGCGGCAGTGGGACCAGGTGCTCGACTGGTCGAAGCCGCCGTTCGCGAAGTGGTTCGTCGGCGGGCAGCTCAACGTGGCGTACAACTGCCTGGACCGGCACGTCGAGGCCGGGCTGGGCGACAGGGTCGCCATCCACTGGGAGGGCGAGCCGGGCGACACCCGCACCATCACGTACGCCGACCTGCACAAGCTGACCTGCCAGGCGGCGAACGCGCTGACCGACCTGGGCGTCACCGCGGGCGACCGGGTGGCGATCTACCTGCCGATGATCCCGGAGGCGGCGGTCGCGATGCTGGCCTGTGCCCGCATCGGCGCGACGCACAGCGTGGTCTTCGGCGGCTTCTCCACCGACGCGCTGACCAACCGGATCCAGGACGCCAGCGCCAAGGTGGTGATCACCGCCGACGGCGGCTTCCGCCGGGGCAAGCCGTCCGCGCTGAAGCCGACGGTGGACGAGGCGGTGGCCAACTGCCCGTCGATCGAGCACGTGCTGGTCGTGCGGCGCACCGGCGAGGAGGTCGCCTGGTCGGCCAAGGACCACTGGTGGCACGAGACGGTGGAGACCGCCCCGGCCGAGCACGCCGCGCAGCCGTTCGACGCCGAGCACCCGCTGTTCATCCTCTACACCAGCGGCACCACGGCCCGCCCGAAGGGCATCCTGCACACCACCGGCGGCTACCTCACCCAGACGGCGTACACGACGCACGCGGTCTTCGACCTCAAGCCGGAGACGGACGTCTACTGGTGCACCGCCGACATCGGCTGGGTCACCGGGCACTCCTACATCGTCTACGGCCCGCTCTCCAACGGCGCCACGCAGGTGATGTACGAGGGCACCCCGGACACCCCGCACAAGGGCCGGTTCTGGGAGATCGTCGACAAGTACAAGGTCAGCATCCTCTACACCGCCCCGACCCTGATCCGCACGATGATGAAGTGGGGCGAGGACATCCCCGCCGGCTACGACCTCTCCTCGCTGCGGCTGCTCGGCAGCGTGGGCGAGCCGATCAACCCCGAGGCGTGGATGTGGTACAGGCAGCACGTCGGCCACGGTGAGCTGCCCATCGTGGACACCTGGTGGCAGACCGAGACCGGGTCCGTCATGATCTCGCCGCTGCCGGGCGTGACGGAGGCCAAGCCCGGCTCCGCGATGACGCCGCTGCCGGGGATCAGCGCCGACGTGGTGGACGACCAGGGCCAGTCGGTGCCGAACGGCGGCGGTGGCTACCTGGTGCTGCGCGAGCCGTGGCCGTCGATGCTGCGCACCATCTGGGGCGACGACAACCGGTTCATCGAGACGTACTGGTCGCGGTTCGAGGGCATGTACTTCGCCGGGGACGGCGCGAAGCGGGACGACGACGGGCACATCTGGCTGCTCGGCCGGGTCGACGACGTGATGCTGGTGTCCGGGCACAACATCTCCACCACCGAGGTCGAGTCGGCGCTGGTCTCGCACCCGTCGGTGGCCGAGGCGGCGGTGGTCGGCGCGACCGACCCGACCACCGGGCAGGCCATCGTCGCGTTCGCCATCCCGCGCGGCGCCACGGACACCTCCGGCGAGGCGGGCGAGAAGCTCATCGCCGACCTGCGCAACCACGTGGCGAAGACCCTCGGCCCGATCGCCAAGCCGCGGCAGATCATGCTGGTGCCGGAGCTGCCGAAGACCCGCTCCGGCAAGATCATGCGCCGCCTGCTGCGGGACGTGGCCGAGAACCGGTCGCTCGGCGACGTCACCACGCTCCAGGATTCGTCCGTGATGGACCTGATCTCGTCCGGCATGGGCGGCGGCAAGTCCGACGAGGACTGACGGCAGGCGTACGACCCGATGGGTGGCGGTCCCGCGCGGACCGTCACCCATCGTCATTTCTTACGGGTACACGACGGACCGGATGCGCCCTGTCACATCAGTCAGTCGGGGGAACCGGGAGAAGCTGAACGGACACAGGCAGGCGCGGACCCCTGTCCTTCGCCTGATTTCTGATTTAGGTTCACGCAGGCCGAGTCGGTTCGATGGACGTCACATCGATGGGAGGCCGGCCGGCTTCCTCCCTCCCCATGCCCGAGAAATGGAGCGGCATGAACAGAAATCCGCAACCTGGGTCGCGTCGACGCCTACTCGTCGCGCTGCCCGCCATCGCCCTGGCGGCCACGTCACTGACCGTGACTGGCAGCTCGGCGGCGGCAGAGTCCGGCCCCGCCCGAGCCGTCATCGGGGCGGACGAGTACTACATCAACTACTCCGAGCCGGCCGTCCAGCCGGACAGCACCGGCCGCGAGGTCAAGGGCAAGGGTGGTGTCTACGCCCCGGCGGTCGAGAAGGCGCGGGCCTACGACCGCAAGTTCGCCCGCGGCAACCCGGTCACGGCACGGGAACTCGCCAGGACCGAGGCCGAGGCGATCAAGACGGGCAAGAGCCCGCGGCAGATCAAGCAGGCCGAGGGCACCCAGACGGCGAAGCTGCTCACCCTGCTGGTGGAGTTCAACGACCAGGCCAACGACGACTTCACCGACGTCATGGTCCCCAAGACGGTCTTCGAGGACCGGAGCTGTGTCCCCGGCACCGTCCAGAACGGACCCCTGCACAACAACATCCCCAACCCGGCGTCCCTGCCGCGCGAGGACAACAACTCGATGTGGGTGCCGGACTTCTCACCCGCGCACTACGACAAGATGCTCTACACCAAGGAGGGCATCACCGAGCGGGTCCGCCCGGACCTGACCGGGCCGGACGGCAAGCCGGGCATCAGCCTGGCCGGCCGGACCATGCACAACATGTACCTGGAGATGTCCAAGGGCGCGTACACGGTCGACGGGCAGGCCAGCCCGTGGATCAAGGTGCCGCACTCCGAGGGCTGGTACGCGGCCTCCCGCTGCTTCCAGGACGAGAACGGCAACTGGGTCGCCGGCCGCGAGCAGGCGATGAACGGGCACCCGGACAACCCGCAGGGCGCGGGCCGGCTGGCCACCGACGCGATCGCCACCCTCGCGCAGATGGACCCGAACTTCCCGTGGGCCGACTACGACATCGAGGACCAGGGCGACCGCGACGGTGACGGCAACGTCTTCGAGCCGGACGGCGTGATCGACCACCTGGTGCTGGTGCACGCCGGCCAGGGCAAGTCCCGTGGCGGCGGCGCCGAGGGCATCTACGCCGTCTGGGCGCACTCGTCGTCGATCGCCGGCGGCTACACCATCCCCGGCACCAACCTCCAGGTGTCGAACTACATCGTGCAGCCGGAGGACGCCGGCGTCGGCGTCTTCGCCCACGAGTTCGGCCACGACCTGGGCCTGCCGGACCTCTACGACACCTCGGGCAACGCCGACTCGGACGTCGACTTCTGGGACCTGATGGCCTCGGGCTCGCACTCGGGTGAGATCTTCCAGGCGCTGCCGACGCACATGGGCCTGTGGGACAAGTGGGTGCTCGGCTGGGCCGACCCGCTGACCCTCGCGCCCGGCACCGACCCGCGCTCCGTGCAGCTGGGTCAGACCTCGCGGACCCCGGTCGGCACCAAGGACGGCATCAAGATCGACCTGCCGAACAAGGTGATCACCCTGGCCACGCCGCACAGCGGCGAGAAGATGTGGTACACCGGCGCCGACCAGGACTGGGCGGATGTCAAGATCGCCCGCCAGGTGGCCGTGCCGGCGGCGGCCGACGCGAAGTTCTGGATGTGGAACAACTTCGTCATCGAGGCCGACTGGGACTACGGCTTCCTCGAGGTCTCGACCGACGGCGGCGCCACCTGGGCCGAGCAGAAGGTCTACGACTCGACCGGCAAGCTCGTCACCACCAACGACGGCTACGCCGACCCGAACGGCCGGATGGTGGACTTCGGCAACAAGAAGTACGGCCTCACCGGCAGCACCAACGGCTGGCGGCACGACTACGTCGACCTGTCGGCGTTCGCCGGGCAGACCGTGCAGGTCCGGCTCCGCTACGCCACCGACGAGGCGTTCGTGGAGCGCGGCTGGTTCGCCGACGACTTCTCGGTGACCGGCGGCGGCGCCACCACCTGGAGCGACGACGTCGAGAGCGGCACCAACGGCTGGACCGCGACCGGCGGCACCTTCGTCGACACCAACGGCGCGGGCTGGCGCATCGACAGCGGCACCTCGACCCAGGCGCACTACTACCTGGCGGAGTGGCGCAACTTCGACGGCTTCGACAACGGCCTGAAGTACACCTACGACACGGTGTACTCGCACGAGGCGTGGAAGGTCGACAAGGTCTCCTACAACGCCCCGGGCATGCTGGTCTGGTACCGGGACACCGCGCTCGGCGACGTCAACCACGTCACCGGACAGCTGACCTCGCTGCCGAGCTACGGCGCCAAGGGTGGTCTGCTGATCGTCGACTCGCACTTCGACCCGTTCCGCCGCACGGGCGAGGCGGCCGTCAAGGACCCGTCGGTGCTGGACAACCTGCCCAGCCGGCCGCAGTCCGCCAACGCGGCCTTCTCGCTCAACCCCACGTACCCCTTCCGGGAGTGCCTGGAGGCGGCGGACGAGCCGTACAGCGAGTACTGCACGAACTTCCCCGCGCAGCCGGCGGTGCCGGCCTTCACGGACGCCAAGGGCTGGTACCCGGGCATCGAGATCCGCGACGGCTCGGCGTACGCCCGGGACAGCGACGCCTCGGTCGTCATCCCGTCGAAGGGCAACGCGCCGTACACGACCCGGGTCACCAACCCGGACGGTACGCCGGCGCCGGCCTACTACGGGGTCACGCTGGGCGGCGGCGCCATCGTGCTGGGCACCGGCAACCCCGGTGACCAGGGCGTGGCCTACGGCGTCACCATCACCATCAAGCAGACCGCGAAGGACAACTCGTACGCCACGGTGTACGTCACCCCGGCGACGAACTGACCCGAGGGTCGGTCGACGGGACACACGGCGGGGCCCGTCCGGAGCACACTGCTCCGGGCGGGCCCCGCTCGTCGTGTGGTCCGCGTTCCGCGCCGACCGGCCGCCACCCGGACCTGGCCGGCACCATCGTTGAGAGCCTCTGTGACGATTTCCGGCCCCCGGGCGCTCCCCCGATGGGGACTTCATAACTACGGTCACCCAAGGTGATCGTGGCCAAAACGTAACGTGAACCGATGTCGGTTCAACGCGCCCTTTGGTCGGCATTTATGCGCATATGCAGGTCGGCGGACGCGTGCCCACCAGGTATTTGACCCGTGACAAGCGCGCGCCCCCTCTGCCAGGGTGAGTGGCGCATCACATGACAGTCGCGGCCTCGGCCGCGCTCGTCATGTAACAGATCCACAAAGGAGGAGGACCTTTGAGGAGACGAGTCACAGCCGGTCTGGCCTCTGCCACGGCCGCGCTGCTGGCGGCGGGAGTCGTGTCGGCGCCGGCCTCCGGCGCACCGGCCGCGGACCCGGCCCCCGGTTCCGACAAGGCGAAGCACCGCAGGGACAACCTCCCCGATCCGAAGGCGGATCAGCAGCGGGAGCTCCGGAAGAAGGCCATCGCCGACCTGCTCTCCGGCAAGGCCAAGCTTTCCACGCGCAACGGCTCGAAGGTCATCCAGGTCAAGGACGACCTGTTCGTGGAGTACCAGCAGGCCCCGAAGACCGACCCCATCTTCACGATGCTGGTCGAGTTCGGCGACCAGACCGACCCCCGGACCGGTGGAGCTGCCGGCCCGGTGCGCAACCAGATCGCCGAGCCGGACCGCAACTGGGACGGCGGCTCGACCGACGACAACAGCACGCTGTGGCGGCCGGACTTCAACCGTGCGCACTACCAGGACATGATGTTCGGTCCGGGTGAGTCGATGCGGGACTTCTACCTGAAGCAGTCCGGCGGGCGCTACACCGTCAACGGCGACGTCAGCGACTGGGTCAAGGTTCCGTACAACGAGGCCCGGTACGGCAGCAACGCCATCTCCGAGGCCGACGGGTACTGGAACTTCGTCAAGGACACCGCGACGGCCTGGTACGAGTCCCAGGTCGCGGCCGGCAAGACCCCGGAGCAGATCAAGCAGTACCTGGCCCAGTTCGACATCTGGGACCGGTACGACTTCGACGGCGACGGCGACTTCAACGAGCCCGACGGCTACATCGACCACTTCCAGGCGGTGCACGCGGGCGAGGGCGAGGAGGCCGGCGGCGGCGCCCAGGGCGAGGACGCCATCTGGTCGCACCGCTGGGCGGCGTTCCCGAACCTGGCCGGCAGCGCCGGTCCGGGCGAGAACAAGGCCGGTGGTGTCCAGATCGGCGACACCGGCATGTGGATCCGGGACTACACCACGGAGCCGGAGAACGGCGGTCTGGGCGTGTTCGCCCACGAGTACGGCCACGACCTCGGTCTGCCGGACCTCTACGACACCGCCGGCGGCGACAACGGCGTGGGCTTCTGGAGCCTGATGTCCTCCGGTTCGTGGCTGAGCCACGGCACGGACGACATCGGGTCGACCCCGGGCTACATGGACCCGTGGTCGAAGCTGTTCCTGGGCTGGCTGAACTACTCGGTCGTCGAGGAGAACAGCGGCACCACCCGGGTCACGCTCGGCCCGGCCGGCGACAGCGACGGGCCGAAGGCCCAGGCCGTCGTCGTCAACCTGCCGGCGCAGACCCAGACCACCAGCTACAACACGCCGTTCGGCGGGTCGTACGAGTGGTGGGGCGGCAGCGCGGACGACCTGAACACCACGCTGACCCGCCAGCTCGACCTGACCGGTGCGACGTCCGCGTCGATCACCGCGAAGGCCTGGTACGACATCGAAGAGGACTACGACTACCTCTACGCCGAGGTGTCGACCAACGGTGGCTCCACCTGGACCCCGCTGGGCAACTCGTCGATCGACGCCGGTGAGACCGGGGTCGACGGCTCGACCAGCGGCGCCTGGGTGGACCTGGCCTACGACCTGTCCGCGTACGCCGGGCAGACCGTGCAGTTCCGCTACCGCTACCAGACCGACGGCGGCGTGCACCTCGCCGGCGCGTTCCTGGACAACGTGTCGCTGGTCAAGGGCGGCACCGTCGCCTGGACCGACGACGCCGAGACGCTGGCCGCCGAGTGGACCGCCAGGGGCTTCACCCGGATGGGCGGCTCGGTGACCGACACGTACCCCCGCTTCTACATCGCGGAGAACCGGTCCTACTTCGGCTACGACGACACCCTGCGGACCGGCGGGTACAACTACGGGTTCAACAACACCCGCCCGAACTGGGTGGAGCGGTTCTCGGTCCAGCCCGGCATGCTGGTCTGGTACGTGAACTACGCGTACGGCGACAACAACACCTCGGAGCACCCGGGCTACGGCCTGAACCTCCCGGTGGACGTCCGGCCGAACAAGATCAACGTCGGTGGTCAGGGCACCATCACCAACCGCCGCAACGGCTTCGACGCCACGTTCAGCCTGTACGCCAAGCCGGCGCAGACCTTCCACCTCAACGGTGTCCCGGTCACGCTCCCGGCGCTCGACCCGAACCCGGTGTTCTTCGACAGCGGGGCGAACAAGTACTGGACGTCCGGCAACCCGTGGAACTCGGTGAAGCTGGCCGGTTCCGGCACCCGGATCGAGATCCTGCAGCAGGGCACCAACCCGACCGACGACATGGTCGTGAAGGTCAGCAACTGACAATCGGGTTACCCGTGGGGCCGGTGGCGGTGACGCCACCGGCCCCACTTTTCGCGTACGTGACCCGGTCCGATCGAGAACGATCTCTTCCGCCCCATCGGGGACCCTATGCCCTGCTCATGACGGTTGATGAACGGCCGGGGTGTGACGGTGAAGAGCATTCCCAACAAAACTTTGCAACAAATAGACGTGCGCATCTTCCCAGGGGTCACATGAGTGTCTATGTTCACCATTGGTCCCACTAGTGGGATCGATCTCCACCGGCCCGTACCCCCGTTGGGCCGGTTCCCTCACACCGGAGGTACCACGTGCGCAAAGTCGCAGTGGGTCTGCTCGGGCTTTCGCTGACGGCGACGGGACTGGCGGTCGGCACATCCGCCAGCGCCGCGCCGCAGCCGAAGTTGCCGACGGCCGCTCCGTCGGTCACCGAGCCAGCCCATGTCGACCACGACCTGCCGAACCCGCTGGAGGACAAGCGTCGCGCCCTGCGCCAGGAGGGCCTGAGCGACGTCCTCTCCGGCCGGGCCAAGGCGCAGAAGATCAACGGCAGCACGGTCGTCAAGGTCGGCAAGACCCAGGCCGAGGGGGCCACCGCCCGCTCGACCCGGGCCGGCGCCGCCAGCCAGATGGAGGACCAGTACGTCGAGCTCGCCCGCGAGCAGACCGACCGGATCTTCGTCATCCTCGCCGAGTTCGGCAACGAGCGGCACCCGAGCTACCCGGACCAGGACACCGACCCGACCACGCCAGGGCCGACCCGGTTCGACGGGCCGCTGCACAACGAGATCCCCGCCCCCAACCGGGCGGTGGACAACTCCACCGTGTGGCAGGCGGACTACAACGCCGACCACTACCGCAAGCTCTACTTCGGCACCAACCCGGGTGACGAGTCGCTGAAGCAGTACTACGAGGCGCAGTCCTCGGGCCGCTACAGCGTCGACGGCACGGTCACCGACTGGGTGAAGGTCAGGTACAACGAGGCGCGCTACGGCCGCTCCGGCGGCTACCCGTGCGAGGACAACGTCTGCACCAACACGTGGGCGCTGGTCCGGGACGCCGCCAACCAGTGGGTCGCCGACCAGAAGGCCGCCGGCCGCACCGACGCCCAGATCGCCGCGGACGTCAAGGCGATGGACCAGTGGGACCGGTACGACCACGACTCGGACGGCAACTTCAACGAGTCGGACGGCTACATCGACCACTTCCAGATCGTCCACTCCGGCGGCGACGAGGCCGACGGTGACCCGTACCAGGGCGAGGACGCCATCTGGAGCCACCGCTGGTACGCCTTCGCGTCCGACCAGGGTTCGACCGGCCCGGCCAACTTCCCGGCCGGCGGCACCCAGATCGGCAACACCGGCATCTGGATCGGTGACTACACGATCCAGCCCGAGAACGGCGGCCGGAGCGTCTTCTACCACGAGTACGGCCACGACCTCGGTCTGCCGGACGACTACAACGTCGTCAGTGGTGGGGACAACAACAACGAGCACTGGACCCTGATGGCCCAGAGCCGGCTCGGCGCCAAGAACGACGCCGGCATCGGCGACCGCGGCGGCGACCTGGGCGCGTGGAACAAGCTCCAGCTCGGCTGGCTCGACTACGAGGTGGTCGTCGCGGGGCAGCAGCGCACCCTGAAGCTCGGCCCGCAGGAATACAACACCGACGAGGCCCAGGGCGTCGTGGTGGTGCTCCCGAAGCGGGAGTACACCTTCGACAACGGCAAGCCGTTCGAGGGCACCAAGCAGTTCTTCTCGGGCAACGAGGACGACCTCAACAGCACGATGACCCGGACCCTGGACTTCACCGGGAAGTCGTCGGCGTCGCTGTCGATGAAGGGCCGCTACGACATCGAGGCCGGGTACGACTACCTGTTCTTCGAGGCGTCGCTCGACGGCGGCCAGACCTGGACGGCGCTGCCGGGCACGGTCAACGGCCAGCCCCTCCCGGAGATCTCGCCCGGACGTCCGGCCCTGGACGGCAGCAGCAACGGCGAGTGGGTCGACATCAACATCCCCATGGACGCGGCGGCGGGCAAGGTCGCGCAGTTCCGGCTGCGCTACCAGACCGACGGCGGTGTCTCCGAGGGTGGCTTCTACGGTGACGCCGTCACCGTGACCGCCGACGGTCAGACCGTCCTCTCCGACGGTGCCGAGTCCGGCGCCGCCGGCTGGACGCTCGCCGGTGGCTTCGAGGTCGCCGAGGAGACCTACACCCGGGAGTTCGACAACTACTACATCGCGGGCACCCGGCAGTACATCTCGTACGACAAGTACCTGAAGACCGGCCCGTACTTCTTCGGCTACGCGAACACCCGCCCGGACTACGTGGACCACTACGCGTACCAGGAGGGTCTGCTGATCTCCTACTGGAACACCCGCTGGGCGGACAACGACACGTTCGCGCACCCGGGTGAGGGTCGCAACCTGATCATCGACGCGCACCCACGGCCGATCTACAACCTGACCGGGCAGCCCTGGCGGGCCCGCGTCCAGGTCTACGACGCGCCGTTCAGCCTGAAGAAGGCCGACTCGTTCACGCTGCACCTCAACAGCCAGCCGCAGTACATCCGTGGCCAGGCCGCGCAGCCGCTGTTCGACGACACCAAGCAGTACTGGTACCCGGAGCTGCCGAACCACGGCGTCAAGCTCCCGGCCACCGGCACCAAGATCAAGGTCCTGGAGAAGGACGGCCTCTACACCAAGATCCGCATCTCCTGATCGCCTGATCACGCACCACCCGCACCACACGATGCCCGGGCAGGCCACCTGCCCGGGCATCGCCCGTTCCGCACCCGGCAGCGAGGGGCGACCGGCGGGGGAACCCGCGTGGCGCATGGCGCGTCCGGCCGGGCGTGCTGTCCGCCACCCACGCGATCGTCGGCGATCCCGGCCACCCGGCCGGGGTCGGCGGCGGAGCCGGCCGGCACCGGGGTCCTAGGCTGTCTGCCATGACCGAGCAGCGTGGCGGGCCCGTCGACGAGTCCTGCGTCCTCAGCGAGGGGCCGTGGACGCACCGGTTCGTCGGCGCGAACGGCAGCCGGTTCCACGTCGTCGAGTCGGGCACCGGGCCGATGGTGCTCTTCCTGCACGGCTTCCCCGAGCACTGGTGGGCCTGGCACGAGATGCTGCCGGCGGTCGCCGACGCCGGGTTCCGCGCCGTCGCTGTCGACCTGCGCGGCTACGGCGCCAGCGACAAGCCGCCCCGGGGGTACGACGGCTACACGCTGGCCGCCGACATCGCCGGGCTGATCCGGGCCCTCGGCGAGCGCTCCGCGACCGTGGTGGGCACCGGCATCGGCGGCATGATCGGGTGGACCGTGGCGTCGTTCCACCCGTCGCTCGTCCGCCGGCTGGTGGTGCTCGGCGCCCCGCACCCGCTCCGGCTCCGGGCCGCCATCTTCGCCGACCCGCGCGGGCAGTTCGCCGCCTCCACGCCCACCCTGAAGTTCCAGCTGCCCCGCTACGAACACGTGCTCACCCGGCACGACGCGGCGGCGGTGGAGGAGATGCTGCGCCGCTGGGGCGGGCCGCGCTGGGTCCACGGGCCGGACTTCGAGGCGTACGCCCGGCGGTGCCGGGAGGCGATGCGGATCCCGCAGGCGGCGTTCTGCGCGCTGGAGGGCTACCGCTGGGCTTTCCGCTCGGTGCTCCGCCTGCACGGCTACCGCTTCGTCCGGCTGATGCAGAAGCCGCTGACCACCCCGACGCTCCAACTCCACGGCGCGCTCGACCAGGCGTCCCTGCCGCGCACCGCCCAGGGCTCAGGCCGATACGTGGTGGCGCCCTACGAGTGGCGGCTCCTGGACGGCGTGGGGCACTTCCCGCACGTGGAGGCCCCCGAGGTGGTGCTCGGCGAGATCCTGCGCTGGGCGAAGTCCTGACTCCGACCCGCTGCCCGCGCGGGCCTCAGACCCGCTGCTCGCGCAGGTCGGCGACCTCGGCGGCGGGCGCCCAGCCCTGGTAGACGCCGAAGTCGAAGACCTCCAGCCCCATCGCCCGGGCGACGGGCCAGCGCCCGCCGGTGTACTCCACCCGCAGCCAGCCGTCGTGCTCGCCGAGGACGATGAACGGCTGCCCCTGCCAGGTGCAGGTCGTCCGCACGTACGCCAGGTCGTCGACATCGGTGGCCGGGACCACCCGCACGTACCGGCCGGGGCGTACCTCCTCGAAGCCCTCGCCCGACTCGGGCTGGTAGAGCCGGACGTCGTCGCCGTCCGGGCTCGCCTGGTACTCCCGGCCGCGCCAGCGGGCCACGTAGCCGTCCCGGATCACTGCGCACCGACCTGTCGCCACAGCAGCGCGTCGGTGTCGAGGATGGCGACCACCCGCTCCGTGCCGTCCGCGCCGATCCGCCAGAGCTGCGCGCCGTGCGGCAGCCGGGCGCTGTCCACCTTGAACTCCGCCACCACGTCGCTGCCCTCGCCCGGGGCGAAGCCGTTGCCCCGGAACGGCGGGCGCTCGATGACCCAGCCCTCCATGGCCCGCATGGCGGCCTCGCTCTGCCCGCCGTACGGGATCCGGTAGAGGCTGGGTCGGTGCGCCGGCCAGCGCAGCACGTAGATCTCCTCGGCGTCCCGCGCGAACGGCGAGTCGGGGTGACCGAGGCCGAGCGCGTCGTGCAGCTGCGCCGGGGTGTTCAGGTGGGCCAGCTCGTTGGCCCGGTGCACGAAACCGGAGACCCGGTCGTAGCCCCGCTCCAGGTAGTAGGCGAGCTGGCTGGGGGCGACCGCCTTCTGCATCACGATCGGCCGGGCCGGGTCGGGTGCCGCGTAGCGGGGGCGGCTGACCGGCTCCTCGACGGGGGCCGCCGCCTCGCCCTCGGTCCCGGCGTCGTCGCCGAGCCCCACCTCCGCCGCCCAGTTGGCCAGCGCGAGGATCTGCTCGCCGGGCAGCTTCGCCCCGACCGGGCTGCCCGGGTTGACCGCGAACGACCAGGAGGCGTCCGGCCACCGCCGGATCAGCTGGACGAACTTGACCTCGATGGTCTCGGCCGCCGCGTCGGCGTGCTCCGCGAGCCGCTCCGGCGAGGTGTGCACCACCACGAACGTGTCGCCGTCGAGCTCCTCCGTACGCCAGACGAAGCCGGGCTCGCCGGGCCGGCTGCCCGGCGCGGAGTCGGCGGCCACCGGCAGCAGCACCCGGGCCAGCAGCAGCGTGGACAGGAACGTGTCGGTGCTGCCGCTCCCGGCGGCGTCGAGCAGGTTCTCCTCGACCTCGTTGGCCGGCTGGAAGTCGACCGGCACGGGCTCGACGCGGGCCGCCGCCGGCCCGGGCGCGGTGTCGGGCGGCGCGGGCGCGGCGGCGGCCGGCCGGGACGGGGTGTCGGACAGGCCGGGGGCGCTCTCCACCGGTGCGGCTGCGGTCTCCACCGACCCGGGTGCGTCGACCGCGCCGGGTCCGGTGGCAACGGGGTCGGCGGGGCCGACCGCACCGGCCGCCGTGACGGTCGGGCCGGCCGGTGCCGTGGCGGTCGGGCCGCCCGGTGCCGTGGCGGTCGGGCCGCCCGGTGCCGTGGCGGTCGGGCCGGCGGATGCCGGGCCGGCGGGGGCGGTCGGGGCGGTCGGGGCGGGCCGCCGCACCGGCTCGAACAGCGACACGGGCTCCGCCGGGGCAGCGGCGGGCGGCCCCGCGAGGTCCCGCGACTCGATGACCGTGCCCTCGATGACGATCGGCGTGAACCCGCGCCGGGGCGCGGGCGGCCCGGAGACCGGCTCCGCGGCCGAGGGCGGCTCCTGCTCCGCACCGGGCTCGGGCGTGGGCCGGGGGCGCGGCAGGGCCTGCGTCACGTCGGGGTCCGGCCGGCGGGCGGCGTACGCCGGTGTGGGGTCGGGGGCGGAAACGCGAAGGTCGCGGGTGACGTCCTCGGCGGACGGGTCCGCCCGGCGCGGCGGCAGCACCTGGGTGCTCTCCCCGCCCGGCACCGCGAAGGCCCGGGTCGGCTCACCGTCGGCCGGGGCGATCGGGATCGGGTGGGTCGGGCCCTCCGGCACCGGCTCGGCGAGCGGCCGGCGCCGGGGGAACGGCTGGCCCCCGCGCGCGAGGCGGGACGGCGGTACGGCCCGTTCGCCGGAGCGCAGCGCCTCCTGCCGCTGCGCGGACGCGCGGCCGGACGCCGGCTCGAAGAAGGACCGGTGGTTGGGCCGCTCCGGGGTCTCGCCGGCGGGACGACCGTTCGTCGGCGAGGCCGGCGCCGGGGGCGGGACCGGCCGGCCCTCCGCACGGTCGCCGAGCGGCACGAACCGGGACGGCGCCGGCCGGTCGACAGCCGCCACGGCGTCGCCGGCCGCCGGGTCACCCTGCTGCGGGCCGGGCCGGTTCGACGGGTACGCGGGCGGGACGGCGGCGCGGGGCGGCTCCGGCGGCCCGGGTCGGGCGGGCCCCGGCACCCGGCCGGCCGTCGACGCCGCCGGAGGTTCGGGCCGGGCGGCCGGGGCGCCGTTGGCCGGGGCGGCACCGGCCAGGGCGGCCCGCCCCGTGCTGCCGGTGGTCGGCCGGGTCGCCGGCCCGTCGGCCGGGTCGCGACCGGTGGCCTGGGCCCGCACCCGGGCGACCGTCTCCGCCCGTTCCAGGCGGGCCCGCGCACCGAGGGTGCGGCCGGGCAGCCGGACGTCGCCGCGGGAGAGCTGGGAGACGAACCAGGCCGGCAGGTAGCCCTCGACGGGCAGGCCGGGGTTCACCGCCAGCCACCACTCGTGGTTGGGCCAGCCGGCAGCCAGGTCGGCGTACGAGGTGCGGCGGCCGGAGCCCGCGTTCTCCCCGAGACAGGCCCGCATGGCCGCGGCGGAGGTGAACGCCAGCACGTGGGTACGACCGCCGGTCGTCCAGGTGCCCCAGCCCAGCGGCGCCTTCCCGGCGAGCGCCTCGGCCGAGACCGGCAGCAGCAGCTCGGTCTGGGCCAGAACGCGGAAGTAGAGCTGCTGGTCGTTGGCGCGCAACGCGTCGCGCATCGCCGCTTCGGCGTCGGTGGCCGGCTCCCAGTCGGTCACGGCCACCCCTCCTCCCGCGAACAGGCCATAGGCATCGCGTACAACCTACAAGGTAGAAACAAGATCACAATGGCTGGCCGGCGGTGGTCCGCGCCGTCGCGCCGGAGGCGCTAACATCCCGTCCCGGAGTCGACACGATACGGAGGCGGTCGATGTCCCGGTCCCCCGCGCGCCCGCTCCTGGCAGCCCTGACGACGGCACTGCTGACCGCCGTCCCGGCCGCCCCGGCCGCCGCCGCCCGGCCGGACCGGGCCGCCCCGGAACCGGTCGCCGTCGGCCGTTCCGGGCCCGCCGCGCTCACCGCGTGGGCGGCCCCCGGCTGCCCGTCCCCGCTCGCCCCGGTCCGGCCGGTGTCCGCGTCGCCCTGGCCCCACCAGCGGTACGCCCCGGAGCGGCTCGCGCCGTTGGCCACCGGGGCCGGGGTGACGGTGGCGGTCGTCGACTCCGGGGTGGACCGCCGCCACCCGCAGCTGGCCGGGCGGGTCCTCGACGGCACCGACCTGCTCGACCCGGGCGGCGACGGCAGCCGGGACTGCGCCGGTCACGGCACCGGCGTGGCGAGCATCATCGCCGCCCGCCCCCGCGACGGGGTGGCGTTCCACGGGCTCGCCCCGGACGCCCGGATCCTGCCGGTACGGGTCAGCGAGCAGCAGGTCGTCGAGGGGCGGGAGTCGGGGCGTACGGTCAGCGCCGAGGACTTCGCCCGGGCCATCCGCTGGGCGGTCGACCACGACGCCGACGTGCTCAACCTCTCCGTCGTGCTCTACGCGGACAACCCCGCGGTGCGGGCTGCGGTCGGCTACGCGGTCGAGCGGGACGTGGTCGTGGTGGCCGCCGCCGGAAACCTGCACGACAGCGGCGACCCCCGGCCCTACCCGGCCGCGTACGACGGGGTGCTCGGGGTGGGCGCGATCGGGGCGGACGGGGCCCGCTCCCCGTTCTCCCAGACCGGCGCGTACGTCGACCTGGTCGCCCCGGGCAGCGACGTGCTGATGGCCGCCCCCGGCCAGGGGCACCACCGGGCCGAGGGGACCAGCTACGCGGCGCCCTTCGTGGCGGCCACGGCCGCGTTGCTGCGGCAGTACCGGCCGGAGCTGAGCGCGGCGCAGGTGGCGCAGCGGATCATGGCGAGCGCCGATCCGGCGCCCGGAGGCGGCGGGGGCGGGTACGGCGCGGGGGTGCTGAACCCGTACCGGGCGGTCACCGAGACCGGCGGCGGGGCGCCGGAGCGGCCGCGCCCGGCCACGGCGCTCGCCGACGACCGGGACGATCCGGCGCTGGTGGCGCAGCAGGCCCGCCGGGCGACGGCCCGGGACCGGGCGCTGCTGGTGGCCGGGGTCAGCGGAGCGGCGGTCGCGGTGGCGGCGCTGCTCGCGCTGGTCGTGCCGCGCGGGGCCCGCCGCCGCTGGCAGCCCGCCGGTCCGGCCTGACGGCGTGCTGCCGAGGAGTCCGGCTCTCCGCCCGGTCGCCCAGTCACGAGCGGAAACGACGGTGGCGCCGACCGGGTCAGGGTCGGCGCCACCGCCGGGCGTGGCTCACTGGAACAGGCCGACGTTCTTCTTCTCCGTGTCGAGATAGTCGGCCGCGGAGTCGTCGACCGCGAGCTTGATGTCACGCAGCATGGCCTGCAGGTCCTGCGATGCGGAGCGCCAGCGGCCCTGCCGCTGCTCGTACGCCTGTCGGGCCTCGCCGGACCAGCTCGCCACGAGCGGGGCGGCGTCGCGTTCGAGCTGCCCGAGCTGCGAGTCGAGCGTGTTCAGCGCCCGTTGGATGTCCGCGCTGGCCTGCTGCAACGCGGCGAAGTTGACGACCAGCACACCGTGGTCCATCGGATGTCTCCTCCCCCGAAGACCGGGTCAGAGCGGCAGCTGGATGCCGCCGCGGTTGGTGGTGGACACGCGGCTGGCGGCCTCGCTGTCCGAGACGTCGTACTGCTGACCGGCCGTGCGGATGGCGCCGGCGGTCTCCCGCAGCGCCCGCTGCAGCGTCGCCTGGTCCTGTGCCCACTGCTGCTTGACCTGCTCGAACGAGCGCCCGCCGGCGCCGCGCCAGGCCTGCTGCAACACCTCCAGCTGGGCCATCAGGCTGCTCAGCATGGATTGCAGGGACTGGTCCACCTGCTCGAACTTCGCGGCGGTCTGCTGCATCACCGCTGCTTCTGCCTGGGTCTGGGACACCCGGGACGTCACCTCGTCTCATCGGTCGTGGCTGGCCGTCGGCGCGCCCGCTCACTCGGGCGCCCCGCTCGCGCCGCCCGGGCGTCGAGCGCGGCGGGCGCGGGGTCAGCGGAACTCGTCGCTGACGGTAGCCGTCACGTCGCGGTTCTGCTACCCCGTCGCCATCCCCTGTGGACAACCGCGCTCCCGCTCCCCGGAGCAGGCCCTTACGATGGGCGGCGTCGATGTCGCGGCGGGTGACCGGTCGAGGAGGCACGGTGACGGTGACCACCAGCACGGGCCCGGTCCGGCCGGCCGCGCAGCCGGCCGCCGCCGTCCCCGCCCCGGCCCCACCCGCACCGGCCGGTCCCGCACCGGGGGCGTCGGGGCCCCGCGCCGTCCTGCCGCCACAGTGGATTCCGGCCGCCCGGCGGCGGGCCGTCGGCGTCCGGGCCGGTCAGGTCGTCGCCGCGCAGGTCGCGGTGGCCGCCCTGGTCGCGGCCGCCGGCCGGGGCGTGCTCGCGGCGCTGGCCGCCGTGGCGCTGGCCGCGACGCTGCTGCCCCTGGCGTGGGTGCGGCTGCGAGGGCGCTGGCTTTTCGAGTGGCTCGCCACCGGCCTGGGCTATGCGACCCGCCGCCGCGCCCTGCCGCCGGCCGCGGGCCCGGCGGCCCTGCTGGACCTGGTCGACCCGGGTGCGGTGGTCCGCCCCGCCGAGCTGGCCGGCACGCCGGCCGCCGTGCTCGACGACGCCGCCGGCATGGTGGCCCTGGTGGAGGTCGGCGACCCGGCCGACCTGCTCGGCGACGGTCCCCGCGCGCTGCCGTTCCCGGCGTCCCTGCTGTCGGCCGCCGCGCCGGACGGGCCGCCGGTCCGGCTCCAGCTCCTGCTGACGGGCGCGCCGGCACCGACGGTCGGGGCGGGCGGCGGCACGGTCGCCACGTCCTACCGGCAGCTCACCGACGGGCGGCTCGCCGGCCTGGAACAGGCCGTCCTCGCCGTGCGGGTGCTCCGCGCCGAGGGCTGGACCGGCGAGGAGCTGCGGCGGGCGCTCTCCGGCACCGTACGCCGGATCGTGCGCCGGCTCGGGGCGGTCACCGCCCGCCCGCTCGGCGAGCACGCGACGCTGCGCGTGCTGGCGGAGTCGGCCCGCCACGACGACCATCCGGCGCGGGAGTCCTGGCAGACGGTGCGGGCGGGTGACCTGCTCCAGACCACGTTCCGGCTGCGCCGCTGGCCCGACGCGCGCACCGAGGCCGGCCGGCGGCTGGTGCCCCGGCTGCTCGCGCTGCCCGCGACGGCGACCACGGTGTCGCTCTGCGCCGGGCCGTGGGCCGGCGCCGACCCCGCGTCGGCGCCGACCGAGGTGGCCGTACGGCTGGCCGCCGCCACCCCGGCGGAGCTCTCGGTCGCCGCCCAGGCGCTGCGCCGGCTGGTGACCGAGGCGGGCGGCGAGGTGCACCGGCTCGACGGAGCGCAGCTCGGAGGGCTGGCCGCCACGCTGCCGCTCGCGGCGGCGGGGGCGCCGGGGCCGGGGCCGGCGCCCGACGCGTTGGAGCTGACCGTCGGCGAGGCGGGGCTGATGGTCGGCGCGAACCGGCACGGCGGCGCGGTGACCGTCCGGCTGTTCCGGCCGGAGAGCACCCGGGTGATGCTCGTCGGCGGGGTACGCGCGGCGCAGCTCGTCGCGCTGCGGGCCATGGCGCTCGGCGCCCGGGTGGTGGTGCAGACGACGCGCCCCCGCAGCTGGGAGCCGTTCGTGCGGGGCGTCGGCACGCCGGGCGCGATGATCCCGCTGGTTCCGCCGGGCCGGCCGGTGGGCGGCGGACCGGGCTCGCCGCTGTGCCCGCTGCTGGTGGTCGTCGACGCCGGCCCGACGCCGGCCGACCCGGAACCGGGCCCCGCGTGGCGGGCCACGCTGCTGGTCCGCGACGAGCTGACCCCGGCCGACGCCGACGCGCTGGGCCGGGCCGACCTGGCCGTGCTGCAACCGCTCGACCCGGCCGAGGCGGTGGTGGCCGGCGCCGCGTTGGGCCTCGGCGGGTCGGCGGAGTGGCTGACCCGGATCCGGGACGACATGGTCGCGGTGGTCAACCGGCGCGCGCTGCGCTGGGCGCTGCTCTCGCCCACCCCGATCGAGTCACAGCTCATCGGCCGCCCCTCCCGCCGCTGACCGGCGCACCACCCGCCACCGACCGGCGCCACCCGCCACTGACCGGCGCGCCACTCGCCACTGACCGGCGCGCCACTCGCCCGGCGGCCGGCCGCGGATCCGGCTTCCCGCGGCGGTCCGTCGATCTCGCGGGTTCCGCGCGTGGCGCGTCCGTGGCACGATCCCCGCCATGGGATTCCTCAAGGGGCTGCTGATCCGGCTGGCCAGCACGGCACTGGCCTTCTGGCTGGCCACGCTGCTCATCCCGGGCATCACGCTGGAATCGGAGTCCGCCACCGACGCGGTCACCACGCTCGTCCTCGTCGCGGCGATCTTCGGCGTGGTCAACGCGGTGCTCCAGCCGGTCATCAAGACCGTCGGCTGCGGCTTCTACCTGCTGACCCTCGGGCTGATCGCGCTGGTGGTCAACGGGCTGTTGTTCCTGCTCACGAGCTGGATCGCCGACCAGGCCGGGCTGCCCTTCCATGTCGACAGCTTCTGGCCGGAGGCCGTGCTCGGCGCGCTCCTCGTCGGGATCGTCACCTGGATCCTCGGCGCCGTCCTCGACCGGGACTGAGCCGCACCGCCGCGGGGCGGCCGACCAGATGCCGGGAACTGGCTGCTCAGCGGCCCGAGTCGCCGGGCTAGTGTCACCAGGGTGACCACCATGACCACCCTGACCCGCCACGACGGCTACCAGCTCAGCACCGACCCGGACCGGATCGACCTGGACCGCGTGCACCACTGGCTCTCCACCGACGCGTACTGGGCGATCGGGCGGGACCGGGAGACGGTGGCGCGCGCGCTCGCCGGGTCGGTGGCGTTCGGCGTCTACCGCCCCGGCGACGGGCGGCAGGTCGCCGTCGCCCGGGCGGTCACCGACGGGGCCACCTTCGCCTGGCTCTGCGACGTCTACGTCGACCCGGGCGAGCGCGGCCGGGGGCTGGGCACCTGGTTGGCCGGCGCGGTCCGCGACCACCTCGCCGGCCTGGGCGTACGCCGGATCCTGCTGGCCACCTTCGACGCCCACGAGGTGTACGCGAAGGTGGGCTTCGCCCCGGTGGCCGAGCCGCACCACTGGATGCAACTCGACCAGCGGGACCAGCCGATGAGACCGGTCACCGGCAAGGAACCGGGCGGCCAGTCGCCCCTTACGCTGGAGGCGTGACGCCACTTCGCCTCGGCTACCTCTACGGTTTCGGCGCGTACCTGCTCTGGGGCTTCTTCCCGCTCTACATGAAGGTGCTGCGCCCGGCCGGGCCGATGGAGATCCTGGCCCACCGGATCGTCTGGTCGGTGGCGTTCGTCGCCCTGCTGCTGGCCGCGATGCGCAACGTCGGCTTCCTGCGGGCGTTGCTGCGCCGACCCCGCGCGCTGGCCGGCGTCGCCGCGGCCGCCGCGCTGATCGCGGTCAACTGGGGCACCTACATCTACGGCGTCAACTCGGACCGGGTGGTGGAGACCGCCCTCGGCTACTTCATCAACCCGCTGGTGGTGGTGCTGCTGGGCGTCACCGTGCTGCGCGAGCGGCTGCGGTCCGCGCAGTGGTTGGCGCTCGGCATCGGCGGGCTGGCCGTGGCGGTGCTGACCGTCGACTACGGCCGGCCGCCCTACCTGGCGCTGGTCCTGGCGCTCAGCTTCGCCGGCTACGGACTGGTCAAGAAGCGACTCGGGCTGCCCGCCGCGGAAGGGCTCTTCGTCGAGTCGGCGGTGCTGGCGCTGCCCGCGCTGGCGTACCTGGGCTGGCTCACCGCCGGCGGCGACGCCACCTTCGGGCACGTCTCGGTCGGGCACACCGCGCTGCTGGTGGCGGCCGGCGCGGCGACCGCGATCCCGCTGCTGCTCTTCGCCGGGGCGGCGAACCGGCTCCCGCTCACCGGCCTCGGCATGCTCCAGTACCTCGCCCCGATCCTCCAGCTCGGCTGCGGCGTGCTGATCTTCCACGAGCCGATGCCGCCGGCCCGGCTGGCCGGCTTCGCCCTGGTCTGGGCCGCGCTGATCGTCTTCACCATCGACGCCCTCCACCAGTCCCGCCGCACCCGCGCCGCCACCGTCGCCGCCCGCCACGCCGCCCCCACCCCCGCCACGACCCGCTGACCCCACCCCGCCCTCACCCCTCGCGATCTTGCACTGCTCGCCCTGACAAAGGGGATGTGCGAGATCGACGGCGCGGGGACGGGAGGGCCGGGGCGAGGGGCGGGTCAGCGGACGTCGTAGGCGAGGACGGGGGTGCCGTCGGCGCGGAGCAGCTCCAGACGGACCAGTTCGGCGTCGGTGAAGCGGGTCGCGCCGGTGATCCGCAGGTCGTCGCCGGGGGCGGCGAGCCACGAGCCGACCTGCTCCGTCGCGCCGTCCGGGCCGTGCGCCACCAGCCGGAAGGTGTACGCCTTGGCGTAGCCCGTCCTGGCGACGTACCCGCAGCGCATCCGCACCTCGGTGCCCCAGCCGGTGCTGGTCAGGGCGATCTCGGCGGACACCGGCACGGCGCCGGCCACCGGCTGCATGGTGACCATCCGCACGTCGCCGGTCGGCGGGGTGGCCGCCTCGCGGGGCAGCACCACGGCGGTGCCGACGCCGACGACCAGGGCCAGCGCGGCGGCGGCGAGGGCGGTGAGGGCGTACCGGCGGCGGGCGGCCGTCCGCTCGCGGCGCCGGCGGTCGCCCGCGGCGGTGAGCAGCTCGGACACCCGGGGGTTCTCCGGCGACGGCAGGAACTGCTCCAGCCCGGCCGGATCGAGCCGGCCCAGCAGGCCGGGCAGAACGGCGATCTCGGCGACCGCCTCGCGGCACGCGACACAGCCGGCGAGGTGCCGCTCGTAGGCCGCCCGTTCGGCGGGGGCCAGCGCACCCAGCACGTACGCGCCGTCGTCGTGCGCGAAGTCGCACCGGGTCATGCGGTCACCCCCATCTCGGCCAGGACCAACCGTAGTGAGCGCAGGGCGTAGTGCGTCCGGGACTTCACGGTGCCCGGCGGCACGCCCAGCCGGGAGGCCGCCTCGGCCACCGACCGCCCCTGGTAGAAGCACTCCACCAGCACCTCCCGGTGGGTGGGGCTGAGCCGGTTCAGCGCCTCGGCGACGGTCCACGCCTCCACCGCGCGTTCCGCCTCGTCCACCGTCTCCGGGGGCTCGGGCAGCTCGTCGGTGAAGACCTCGCCGACCCGGGTGGAGCGGCGCCGCCAGGCGTCGATGGCCAGGTTGCGGGCGGTGGTGAAGAGCCAGGCCCGGACCGAGCCGCGCTCCGGGTCGAGCGACTCCGGGTGCCGCCAGGCCCGCAGCAGCGTCTCCTGCACCAGGTCCTCTGCCCGCTGCCGGTCGCCGTTGACGAGGCGCAGGGCGTGCGCGTAGAGCGCCTCCGCGTGCTCGTCGTGCAGCGCGCGGAGCAGTTGGGCGTCGTGGTCGCTGATGGCGGTCTCCTCGCTCTCGGCGCGAGTCCGACAGTGGCGTTCGCACGGGAATACGTGCCGTCACCCGGATCGGTTCAGCCGCAGGTCATCGTGGCAGTCCCGGCGGAGGTGTTCATGCCCGGTTCACGCCGCCGCCGACGCCCGCTCACCGGGTCCTCCTACCGTCCGGCGGGTACGCACGCCAGCGGCTGTCCGGCGTGCACCGACCCCCTCCAGGAGGCTCCTTCCATGAGCGACCGTCCCCGGCTGCTCCCGTTGCTGGGCGCCACCCGCCACGGCAGCCGCGACGCCATGACCTGTCTGTACCGGTGCGGCAACGCCTGCGACCACCCGGTACCGAACACCTCCGACAACGCGTACTTCGGCGACGTGGTGGGCGCGGAGGTCTCCCGGCGCGGCGTGGTCCGGGCCGGCGCGGTGGGCGCGCTGGTCCTCGGCTTCGGCGGCGCGGCGGCCGGCGCGCTGGCCGGCGCCGCCCCCGCCGCGGCCGCCCCCGCCGCCCCCGTGGTGCCCGAGGGCGCCGGCTTCGGCCGCCCCGCCGGCGGCGTCGGCAGCGGCGCGCTGACCTTCAAGCCGGTCCCGCCGAACACCCTGGACACCTTCGTCGTCCCCAACGGGTACGACCACGCGGTCGTCATCCGCTGGGGCGACCCGGTCGTCCCGGGCGCGCCCGAGTTCGACCTGCACGGCCAGACCGCCGCCGCGCAGGCCAAGCAGTTCGGCTACAACAACGACTTCGTCGGGGTGCTGCCGCTGGACGGGCGCGGGCAGCGGGCGCTGCTCGTGGTCAACCACGAGTACACCAACGAGGACCTGATGTTCCCCGGCTTCACCGGCCAGGACGCGCTGACCGTGGAGCAGCTCCGGGTCGCGATGGCCGCGCACGGCATGTCCGTGGTGGAACTGGAGCGGGTCGAGGGCACCGGGCAGTGGCGGCCGGTCACCAAGGGCCGCCGGCCCTACAACCGGCGGATCACGGCGCTGGCCACGAAGTTCGAGCTGACCGGGCCGGCCGCCGGCTCGGCCGCCCTGAGGACCGCCGCCGACCCGAAGGGCCGCACGGTCGTCGGCACCCTCAACAACTGCGCCGGCGGGGTGACGCCGTGGGGCACGGTGCTCTCCGGCGAGGAGAACTTCAACCAGTACTTCGTCGGCGGCGACGGCGCGCCGGAGGCGGACAGGCCGAAGCTGGCCCGCTACGGCATCACCACCACCGCCCGCTACCCGAGCGGCAGCCGCAAGTGGGAGCGCGCCGACGAGCGGTTCGACCTGGCCAAGCACCCGAACGAGGCCAACCGGCACGGCTGGATCGTGGAGATCGACCCGTTCGACCCGGAGAGCCGCCCGCGCAAGCACACCGCGCTGGGCCGGTTCAAGCACGAGGGCGCGAACGTCATCGTCGCCGCCAGCGGGCACGTGGTCGCGTACATGGGCGACGACGAGCGGTTCGACTACCTCTACAAGTTCGTCTCCGACAAGAAGTTCATGAAGGGCAACTCCTGGGTCGCCCGCAGGCACAACCTGACCCTGCTGGAGTCGGGCACCCTCTACGTCGCCCAGCTGGAGCAGACCAGCGCCGGCGAGATCGACGGTTCCGGCAAGCTCCCCGCCGACGGCGCGTTCAACGGCCGGGGCCGCTGGATCAAGCTGGTCAGCGGCAACCGCTCGTACGTCGACGGGATGACCGCCGCCGACGTGCTGACCTTCACCCGGCTCGCCGGCGACAAGGTCGGGGCGACCAAGATGGACCGCCCGGAGGACGTCGAGCCGAGCCTGCTCACCGGCAAGGTGTACGTGGCGCTGACCAACAACACCGACCGGGGCAAGGCCGGCAAGCCGGCCGCCGACGAGGCCAACCCGCGCAGCCTGAACAAGCACGGTCAGGTGCTGGAGCTGGTCGAGGACCGTGGCGACAACACCGCCGAGACGTTCGCCTGGTCGCTGCCGATCGTCTGCGGCGACCCGACCGACCCGTCGACGTACTTCGCCGGGTACGACAAGGGGGCGGTCTCCCCGATCTCCTGCCCGGACAACGTGGCGTTCGACGCCACCGGGAACCTCTGGATCTCCACCGACGGCAACGCGCTGGGCAGCAACGACGGCCTCTTCGCGACCGCCGTCGAGGGACCGGAGCGGGGCCACCTGAAGCAGTTCCTGACCGTGCCGGTGGGCGCGGAGGCCTGCGGCCCGTTCATCACCGGGGACAACCGCTCGGTCTTCGTGGCCGTGCAGCACCCGGGTGAGATCAGCGGCGCGTCGGTCGAGAAGCCGGCCTCGAACTGGCCGGACGGCGACTACGCCAAGCCCGGCGTGGTGGTGACCTGGCGTCTCGACGGCGGGCCGGTCGGCAGCTGACTCCTCCTCGGGCGGTCCGGCGCTGGACCGCCACCGAGGGCCCTCTCCCAGCCGGGGTGAGGGCCCTCGGCCGTTTCCGGGCACGGCCGCTGCGGCGGTGCCCGTCGGCCGGGTCAGCTCTCCGACGCCAGGCCGTCGGCGATGGCCCGGGCGGCGGTGAGCAGCTTCGCCCGGACCACCCGGGCGGAGGTCATCATCTCGCTGGCCGGCAGCGCGCAGGCCAGCACCACCCGGCGCTCCATGTCCTTGTCGGGGCTGACCAGCACCGCGGCGCACGCCACCCCCTGCCGGAACTGCCCCAGCTCCAGCTGCATGCCGCGCCGGTCGCCGGCGGCCAGGTCGGCCTCGAACGCCTCGGTGCTGGTCAGGGTGGCGGAGGTGAAGGGGCGCATGCCGTACTCGCGCAGGTAGCGGAAGCGCTGCTCGGCGGTCAGCGTGGCGAGCAGGGCCTTGCCCAGGGCGGTCGCGTGCGCCCCCTCGTCGAACCCGGGCACCAGGTCCTCCAGGTAGGGCGAGCGGGGGCCCTCGGCGACGGCCGTGACGGCCACCTGACCGCCCACGAACCGGCCCAGGTAGTGGCTGTAGCCCGTGTCCACGGCGGCCCGGCGCAGGCTCTCCCCGACCGCCGGCGGCCCCCGGAACGCCGTCACCAGCTCGCGGTAACGGTCGGCCACCTCCAGGCCCACGATGTACGTGCCGTCCTCGCGCCGGATCACGTAGCCCTCGTAGGCCAGGGTGCGGACCAGGTGGTAGGTCGTCGCCACGGTCAGCTCACACCGCCGGGCGATCTGCTTGACGGTCAGCCCCTTCGGGGCGCGACCGACCGACTCGAGCACTCGTAGCGCGCGGGACACGCTCCGGATGAGATCCGAAGGTTCCGCCAAGGGGTCGCGCACAACCACCTCCGCCGCCGGGGACTTACACCATATGAAATACAGGCCCGGTGCGAAATGCCTGTTCGGGTGGAGGATGCCAGATCGTCGGGAACAGCGCGTACCCGCACCGGCACGGTGCGTCACCCGAGACGGCCTCGCGTAGGTTTGCCGCACCATGACCCGCCCCGCGCTCCACCCCGCCCCGGACGTCGCGCCGCCCCGCCCCGCCCGGGCCGCCGCCGGTGCCGTCGCCGTCACCATCGCCTCCGTCCTGCCGGTCTTCCTGGTCGGCGGGCTCGCCGTGCAGTTGGGCGACGACCTCGGCTTCTCCCCCGCCGGGCTGGGCCTGGCCGTCTCCGTCTACTTCGGGGTCGGCGCGCTGGCGTCGGTGCCCTCCGGGAGGCTCGTCGACCGGTACGGGCCGGCCGTGGTGGCCCGCTGCGCCATCCTGCTCTCCGCCGGGGCGATGCTCGCCGTCGCCGCCCTCGCCCGCTCGTACGCCATGCTGGTGGGGCTGCTGGCGCTCAGCGCCGCCGCCAACGCCCTCGGCCAGCTCGCCAGCAACGCCGCGCTGGCCCGGCACGTGCCGGCGCGGCGGCAGGGGCTGTCGTTCGGGGTGAAGCAGGCCGCCATCCCCGTCTCCACCCTGCTGGCCGGCGCGGCGGTGCCGACGGTCGCGCTGACCGCCGGCTGGCGGTGGGCGTTCGTGGTGGCCGCCGGGGCGGCCCTGGCGGCGCTGCCCGCCGTACCCGCGCGGGAGCCGCGCCCGGGCCGGACGGCCGCCCCCGCCCGCGCCGGCCGCGCCACGGCGGCCCTGCTGGTGGTCGGGGGCGCCGCGATGCTCGCCGCGGCGGCCGCGAACGCGCTGGGCACCTTCGTGGTGGACTCCGCCGTCGACCGGGGGCTCACCCCCGGACTGGCCGGGCTGACCCTGACCCTCGGCAGCGCGGTCTGCGTCACCGCGCGGGTCTGCGCGGGCTGGCTGGCGGACCGGCGCCCCACCGGGCACGTGGCCGTCATCGCCGGCATGCTCGTGGTCGGCGCGGCCGGGCTGGGCCTGCTCGCCGTCGCCGGTCCGGCGCCGCTGGTCCTCGGCGTGGTGCTCGGCTTCGGCCTGGGCTGGGCGTGGCCGGGGCTGATGACGTTCGCGGTGGTCCGGCTGCACCCGCAGGCCCCGGCCGCCGCCACCTCGATCACCCAGACCGGGGTGTACGCGGGCGGGTGCCTCGGCCCGCTGGGCCTCGGCACGGTTGCCGCCCACGCCGGCTACCCCGCGATGTGGCTCACCGCCGGGGCGGCCATGCTGGCGGCCGCCGCCCTGATGCTCACCGGCAGCCGGCTGCTCACCCGTCACTGAGCGGGCCGACGATCCTGTCGGTGCCGACGGCTAGTTTGTCGATCATGAATTCGTGGCACCACGCGCAGTCGGCGGCGCGCAAGTGGGGCGGCACCCCGGAGGACTACCTGCCGATCGAGGAGTTCATCGACTCCTCCAAACAGATCATCGGGGACGTCCGGCACCGCGCGATGTACCACCACACCGCCGGCATCTACCTCTGCCAGCGGATCTTCGGCGACACCCTGCGGGTCGGCCGCAAGCGCGTCCCGGTCCGCCTGATCGCCGAACGACACGTGCTGGAGGACCTGGGCTGGCTGCCCAGCCCCGCCGACTACCTCGACGGGATGCCGATCCGCCCCTGGATGTCCGGCGCCCAACGCAAGGACCTGCCCCTCTCCACCCTGCTCGGAGGCGACCAGTGAGTCACGTCAGTTTCCTCGGCATCCCGGTCGAGGGTGAGATCACCCAGGGCCACCGGGTCCCGCAGCGGCCCCTGGAGGAGCTGCGACCGCTCCTGCGCGCCCTGCTCGACGACGAGGCCGTCACGGAGTTCGGCTGGCGGCAGTTCACGCCCTACTTCAACGACGGGGAGCCGTGCGTCTTCGGCGTCCAGGACGTGTGGGTACGCACCACCGCCGACGGGCCGCAGGCCGACCCGGACGACCTCTGCGTGGGCGAGTACGCCGACCGGCACCCCAGCCTGGGCGGTTGGGCCTCCTCGAGGCGGGACACGTACCGCGGGCACGACGAGGCCCGCTACCTGCGGGCGTACGCCTTCGCCGAGGCCCTCGAACAGGGTGGTTTCGACGACGTGCTCCTGGAGACGTTCGGCGACCACGCCGACGTGACCGTCCGGCGAGCGGGAATCCAGGTCCGGTACTACGAGCACGACTGACCGGCCGCACCGGGCCGCCCCTGCTGCGGGGCGGCCGGGACGGGCGTCAGCTCGTGCGGTCGGCGATGTAGTCGCAGAGGGATTCCAGGGCGCGGCGGGCCGGGCCCTCCGGGAGCGGCGCGAGCTGCTCCCGGGCCTCCTCGGCGTAGCTGCGGACCGTCTCCCGGGCCCGCTTGAGCGCCGGGCTCTCGCGGAGCAGGCCGAGCGCCTCGGAATGCAGGTCGTCGTCGGTCAGCGGGCCGGTGGCCAGGATCTCCCGCAGCCGCACCGAGGCGGCGTCGGCGTCGTCCGAGGCGAGCGCGTAGAGCACCGGCAGGGTCGGCACGCCCTCACGCAGGTCGGTGCCGGGCGTCTTGCCCGACTCCACCGACTCCGAGGCGATGTCGAGCAGGTCGTCGGAGAGCTGGAAGGCCACCCCGATGGTCTCGCCGTAGCCGGCCAACGCCTCGATGTGCTCCGGGGCGGCGCCGCCGAACATGCCGCCGAAGCGGGCCGAGGTGGCGATCAGCGAGCCGGTCTTCCCCGCGATCACGTCCAGGTAGTGGGCCACCGGGTCGTCGCCGGGGCGGGGGCCGACGGTCTCGGCGATCTGGCCGTGCACCAGCCGGGCGAAGGTGCGCGCCTGGAGGCGTACGGCCTCGATGCCCAGGTCGGCCGCGATGTCGGCGGCGCGGGCGAAGAGGTAGTCGCCGACGAGGATGGCGACCGAGTTGGTCCACCGGGAGTTGGCGCTGGGCGCCCCCCGGCGCACGGCGGCCTCGTCCATCACGTCGTCGTGGTAGAGCGTCGCCAGGTGGGTGAGCTCCATCACCACCGCGGCCGGCACGACCTGGGCGCTGGTCGGGTCGCCGAACTGCGCGCCCAACGCCACCAGCAGCGGGCGGAACCGCTTGCCGCCGGCCTCCACGAGGTGCCGGGCGGCCTCGGTGACGAACGGGTCGGCACTGGCCACACTGGCCCGCAACTCGACCTCGACGCCCTCCAGCAGGCCCAGCACGGACGCCTCGACGCGGGGATCGGCGAGATAGAGGCCGAGCGCGCCGAACTGACTCGTGCTCACCCTGGTCCGACGGCCGCCGGACCCGATGGCACTTGAACGCTCGCCAGCCGGATTCACCACGCCTTCAACCATGCCACACCCCTCCGACCTGCCCGGGACGGGGGATACGGCGCGGGGGCCGGCACGCCGTGGCGTACCGGCCCCCGCAGGCCAGAGCGTCGGTCATCTGACAAATTCGGCGGCACCGGTGGCCAGGTCGAGCAGCGGCGCCGGGGCGACGCCGAGGACCAGGGTGGCGATCACGCCGATCATCAGCGCGGCCGAGGTCAGCCCGCCCGGCACGGCGACGGTCGGCGTCGACTCGCCCGGCTCGGAGAGCCACATCATCACCACGACCCGCAGGTACGGGAAGGCCAGCACCATGCTGGTCAGCACGCCGGCGATCACCAGCCACGCCTGCCCGCCGTCGAGCGCCGGCCCGAAGACCGCGAACTTGCTCGTGAAGCCGCTGGTCAGCGGAATGCCGGCGAAGGCGAGCAGGATGAAGGTGAAGACGCCGGCGTAGAACGGCGAACGCCGCCCCAGCCCGGCCCAGCGGGACAGGTGGGTGGCCTCCCCGTCGGCGTCGCGCACCAGGGTCACCACGGCGAACGCGGCGAGCACCGAGAAGCCGTACGCGACCAGGTAGAACATCGTCCCCGAGACCCCGTCGGCGCTCGGCGCCAGCACGCCCACCAGCAGGTAGCCGGCGTTGGCGATCGAGGAGTACGCCAGCAGCCGCTTGATGTCGGTCTGGGTGACCGCCAGCACCGCGCCGACAAGCATGGTCAGCACCGCCACCGCGCCGAGGACCGGGGTGAAGTTCCACCGCGCCCCGTCGAAGGCGACGTGGAACACCCGCAGCAGGGCGCCGAACGCGGCGACCTTGGTGCAGGCGGCCATGAAGCCGGTGATCGGGGTCGGCGCGCCCTGGTAGACGTCCGGCGTCCAGACGTGGAACGGGGCGGCCGCGGCCTTGAAGAGCAGACCGATGGCGAGCATCGCCATGCCGGCGAAGAGCAGCACCGGGCTGGCCGGGGAGTCCGCCACGGCCGCGTGGACCGTGGCGAAGTCGACGCCCGCCTGCCGGCCCGGGACGCCCGCGGTGAAGCCGTACACCAGGGCCACGCCGAACAGGAAGAAGGCCGAGGCGTACGCGCCGAGCATGAAGTACTTCAGCGCGGCCTCCTGGCTCAGCAGCCGCCGGCGGCGGGCCAGCGCGCAGAGCAGGTACAGCGGCAGCGAGAAGACCTCGAGCGCGATGAACATGGTCAGCAGGTCGTTCGCCGCCACGAAGATCAGCATGCCGCCGATCGCGAACGTGGTCAGCGGGTAGACCTCGGTGAGGCCGTTCTTGCCCTCGGCCTGCCGACGGTCGTCGGCCGACTCGGCGGTGACCGCGGCCTGGGCGACGAACGCCCCGCCCCGCTCCACCGAGCGCTCGCCGATGAGCAGCAGCGCCATCGCGGCGAGGACCAGGATCGCGCCCTGGAGGAAGAGCGTCGGCCCGTCGACCGCGATCGCCCCGCCGATGGTGATCGACCGCTCGTCCGCCGCCAGCACCACCATCGTCAGCGCGGCGAGCACCGCCAGCAGGGCCAACGAGAGCTGCACCACGTGCCGGAGCCGGCGGGGCACGAACGCCTCGACCAGCACGCCGAGCAGCGCGGCACCCAGCATGATCAGGGTCGGCGCGAGCGCCGCGTAGTCGATCGACGGCAGTTTCAGCTCATTCACTTTGCCGCCTCCTGGACGGTGCCGCCCGAGGTCGGGGCGGGGTCGGTCCTGCCGATGTCCTGCATGGTCGCCTGCACGGCCGGGTTGATCACGTCGGTCACCGGCTTCGGGTAGAAGCCGAGCAGCACGATCAGCACGATCAGCGGGGCGACCACGAACTTCTCGCGCAGGTTGAGGTCCCGCCGCATGCCGTCGACCTCGGTCAGCGCCGGATTGAGCGTGCCCTGCGTGGTGCGCTGCACCATCCACAGCACGTACGCGGCGGCCAGGATGATGCCGAGCGTCGCGATCACCGCGACCGGCTTGTTCACCGTGAACGTGCCGATCAGCACCAGGAACTCGGAGACGAACGGCGCGGTGCCCGGCAGCGCGAGCGAGGCCAGACCGGCGAAGAAGAGCACCCCGGCCAGGAGCGGCACCAGCTTGCCGGCGCCGCCGAAGTCGCTGATCAGCGCCGAGCCGCGCCGGGCGATGAGCATGCCCACCACCAGGAAGAGCAGGCCGGTGGCGAGGCCGTGGTTGAGCATGTAGAGCACCGCGCCGGTGCCCGCCTGGGTGGTGAAGGCGAAGATGCCCACCCCGATGAAGCCGAAGTGCGCGATCGACGTGTACGACACCAGTCGCTTGAGGTCGTTCTGGCCCACCGCCAGCAGCGCGGCGTAGATGATGCCGATCAGGCCCAGCGCCAGCGCCCACGGGGCGAACCACTTGGCCGCGTCCGGGAACAGCGGCAGGCAGTAGCGCAGGATGCCGAACGTGCCGACCTTGTCGAGCACGCCGACGAGCAGCGCCGCCGCGCCGGCCGGGGCCGCGCCACCGGCGTCCGGCAGCCAGGTGTGGAACGGGAAGAACGGCGCCTTGATCGCGAACGCGAGGAAGAAGCCGAGGAACAGCCAGCGCTCCGTGCCGGTGGAGATGTCCACCTGGGACAGCGCCTGCCAATCGAAGGTCTTCCCGCCGACCACCCAGAGGCCGATCACCGCGGCGAGCATGAACAGGCCGCCGACGAGCGAGTAGAGGAAGAACTTCACCGCCGCGTACTGCCGCTGGTGGCCGCCGTAGCTGCCGATGAGGAAGTACATCGGCACCAGCATGACCTCGAAGAACACGTAGAACAGGAAGACGTCGGCGGCGGCGAAGACGCCGATCATCGTGCACTCGAGGACGAGCAGCAGCGCGAAGTAGACCGGCACCGACCGCTTCGACGACTCGGCGTCGTGCCAGGACGCCAGGATCACCAGCGGCACCAGCACCGCGATCAGCATCAGCATGACCAGCGCGATGCCGTCGGCGGCGAAGGTGAAGCTGACGCCCCAGTTCGGGATCCACGGGTACGACTCGCGGAACTGGAAGCGGTCACCGCCGACCTGGAAGGTCACCCACATGACCACCGACAGCGCCAGCACCAGCAGCGACCAGCCGAGCGCCACCTGCTTGGCCAGTTCCGGCCGGCTGCGCGGCAGGAAGGCCACCACCAGGGCACCGACCAGCGGCGCCACGGTGAGCACCGAGAGGAACGGGAAGTCGGACATTATGCGGCCTTACCTCCGTCGTCACTGCGCGGTCCGCCGACGACGGCCGCCTGGAAGAGGTCGATCACGCCAGCCACCCCGCCTCGACGGCCAGGAACGCCGCCACCACCAGCAGCGCGCCGGCCAGGATCGAGGTGGCGTACGACCGGACGAAGCCCGTCTGGAGCCGCCGGAGCCGGCCCGAGCCGCCACCGATCCCCGCCGCGAGGCCGTTGACCAGCCCGTCGACGCCCCGGTTGTCCAGGTAGACCAGGGCCCGGGTGAGGAAGATGCCCGGCTTCTCGAAGACCGCCTCGTTGAACGCGTCGGTGTAGAGGTTGCGCCGGGCGGCGGTGACCAGCACCCCGGCCGGCTGCGGCGCGGTGGCCGTGCCGCCCCGGAACAGGAACCAGGCGAGCCCGGCACCGAGCACGGTGGCCAGGATCGACAGGATCGTGACCACGGCGTGCGAGAGCACCGGGTGGTGCTCGGCCTCCTGGCCGCCCAGCCCGGCGGTGGCGGTCAGCCAGTCCGGCACCGAGGTGGAGAGCAGGTAGCCGGCCCCGACGGAGCCGATCGCCAGCAGGACCAGCGGGACGGTCATCAGCTTCGGCGACTCGTGCGGGTGCTCGATGTCCTCCGTCCAGCGCTTCGGGCCGTGGAAGGTGAGCACGAAGAGCCGGGTCATGTAGAACGCGGTCAGCCCGGCGCCGAGCAGGGCCGCGCCGCCGAAGAGCCAGGCGGTCCAGTCCTCCCGCCCGAACGCGGCCACGATGATCGGCTCCTTGGAGAAGTAGCCGGACAGCGGCGGGATGCCGATGATGGCGAGCCAGCCCATCATGAACGTCAGCCAGGTGACCTTCATGTGCTTCGAGAGGCCACCGAAGCGGCGGATGTCGACCTGGTCGTTCATGCCGTGCATGACCGAGCCCGCGCCGAGGAACATGTTGGCCTTGAAGAAGCCGTGCGCCAGCAGGTGGATGATGGCCAGCGCGTACGCGCCCCCACCGAGGCCGACGCCGACGAACATGTAGCCGATCTGGCTCACCGTCGACCAGGCCAGCACCCGCTTGATGTCGTCCTTGGCCGCGCCGATGACGCAGCCGATCAGCAGGGTCAGCGCGCCGACGCTCACCACCACGAGCTGGAGGGTGGAGTTGGCCGAGAAGATCGGGTTGGAGCGGGCGATCAGGTAGACGCCCGCCGTGACCATGGTGGCGGCGTGGATGAGCGCCGACACCGGGGTCGGACCCTCCATCGCGTCCGGCAGCCACGCCTGGAGCGGGAACTGGCCGGACTTGCCGGTCGCGCCGAGCAGCAGCAGCAGGCCGAGCACCAGCACCGTGGTCGCGGTCAGCGAGCCGACGCCGTTGAAGACCTCGTCGTACTGGGTGGTGCCGAGGGTGGCGAACATGATGAAGATGCCGATCGCCAGGCCGGCGTCGCCGACCCGGTTCATCAGGAACGCCTTCTTGCCGGCCGTGGCGGCGCTCGGCCGCTCGTACCAGAAGGAGATCAGCAGGTACGACGCCAGACCGACGCCCTCCCAGCCGAAGTAGAGCATCACGTAGTTGTTGCCGAGCACCAGCAGGAGCATGGCGGCGACGAACAGGTTGAAGTACCCGAAGAACCGCCGGCGCCCCGCGTCGTGCGCCATGTACTCGACCGCGTAGAGGTGGATCAGGAAACCCACCCCGGTGATCAGCAGCACGAAGACGGCGGCCAGCGGGTCGAAGAGCAGGCCGAAGTCCACCCGCAGGTCGCCGACCGTGATGAAGTCCCACAGGCTCAGCTCGACCGACTTGTTCTCCAGGCCACGCAGCTGGAAGAAGTAGGCCAGGCCCAGCACGAACGCGGCGCCGATGGCGGCCACCCCGAGCCAGTGCCCCCAGCGGTCCGCCCGCCGGCCGAGCAGCAGCAGGATCGCCGCGCTGACCAGCGGGATCGCCACCAGCAGCCAGACGCTGCCCAGCAGCCCGTCCGCCGTCGCGTACGCGACGGTGCCCGCCGGCTCAGCCGGGGCGTTCGTCAGAATCGTTCCCACCGCAGGACCCCTCAGTACTTCAGCAGGTTGGCGTCGTCGACGCTCGCGGAGCGCCGGGTCCGGAAGATCGCCATGATGATCGCGAGCCCGACCACGACCTCGGCCGCCGCGACCACCATCACGAAGAACGCCATGATCTGGCCGTTGAGGTCACCGTTGATCCGGCTGAAGGTGACCAGCATCAGGTTGGCCGCGTTGAGCATCAGCTCGATGCACATGAACAGCACGATCGCGTTGCGCCGGATCAGCACACCGGCCGCGCCGATGGTGAACAGCACCGCGGCCAGCACCAGGTAGTAGTCGGGCGTCATTTCTCGGTCCCCTTCAGCGAGGTCTCCCGGTCGGTGAGCTCGCGCACCGGCAGGATGTCGGGGGTGCTCACCTCGGTCAGCCGGCCGTCGGGCAGGCGCGCCGGGGTGGCCACCGAGGACGAGGTCGCGTAGACGCCCGGGCCGGGCTTCGGGCCCGGGTAGTTGCCCGGGGCGAAGCGCGCCCGCATGGTCGTCGGCTGGTCCAGCTTGTCCTGCTTGCGCCGCTCGATGTGCGCCAGCACCATCGCGCCGACCGCGGCGGTGATGAGCAGCGCCGAGGTGAGCTCGAACGCGAAGACGTACTTGGTGAAGAGCAGCCGGGCGATGCCCTGCACGTTGCCCTCGGCGTTGGCCTGCTCCAGGCCGACGGCCGTGGTGCCCTCCAGCGCGCGCCAGAGCCCGCCGCCGACGAGGCCGGCGAAGCCGAGCCCGAGCACCACCGCCGCGACCCGCTGGCCGCGCAGCGTCTCGATCAGCGAGTCCGAGGCGTCCCGGCCCACCAGCATCAGCACGAACAGGAAGAGCATCATGATCGCGCCGGTGTAGACGATGATCTGCACCATGCCGATGAACGGCCCTGCCTGGAGCACGTAGAACACGCCCAGGCAGAGCATGGTCAGCACCAGCCAGAGCGCCGAGTGCACGGCGTTGCGCGCCGCGACCATCCCGATCGCGCCGATCAGCGCCAGCGGAGCCAGGATCCAGAACGTCACCTGCTCCCCGCTGGAGACCTCGCCCGCCGCGGCGAGCACCGTCTGCGTGGTCATGCTCCGTCCCCCTTGGCGGCCGCCGCCCGCTGGGCGTGCTGCTCGGCGCCGGGGAAGGTCACACCGGGGTGCTCCTCCACCTGGTACCGGCCCGGGTTGTTGGCCGAGTGCTCCGCGCCGGCCGAGGTGCCCGGGTTGGTCAGCGCCCCCACGTAGTAGTCCTTCTCGCTGTCGCCCAGCCGCATCGGGTGCGGCGGCTGCTCCATGCCCGGCAGCAGCGGCGCGAGCAACTGCTCCTTCGTGAAGATCAGATCCTGCCGGCTGTCCCGGGCCAGCTCGTACTCGTTGCTCATCGTCAGCGAGCGGGTCGGGCAGGCCTCGATGCAGAGCCCGCAGAAGATGCAGCGGGCGTAGTTGATCTGGTAGATGCTGGCGTACCGCTCACCCGGCGAGAAGCGCTGCTCGTCGGTGTTGTCGCCGCCCTCGACGTAGATCGCGTCGGCCGGGCAGGCCCAGGCGCACAGCTCGCAGCCGATGCACTTCTCCAGCCCGTCCGGGTGCCGGTTGAGGATGTGCCGCCCGTGGTAGCGCGGCGCCGACACCGGCGGCTTGAACGGGTAGTCGGTGGTGACGACCTTCTTGAACATGTGCGAGAAGGTGACACCGAAGCCCTTGAACGTTCCGGTGATCGCGCCCACGTCACACCTCCCTGGAGTCCGAGCCGGCGGCGATGTTGGCCGGCTCCCGCTCGGCGACCACGCGCCTGGTGCGCGGGCTCGGTGGTACCTGCAGGTCCATCGGGGGCAGCGGGAAGCTCCCGTGCGGCCGGTTGTCGACCTGTTCCTGGACGGTGGGCTTCGGCTGCGGCTTCCGGCTCGGCCACAGCAGCGTGGCGAGCAGCAGGATGCCGGCGGGGATGCCGACCGCGATCAGCTTGCTGCGCGAGTCCCAGTCCTCGATCGAGCGCAGGCCGGCCAGGACCAGGATCCAGGCCAGGTTGATCGGGAGCAGCACCTTCCAGCCGAAGCGCATGAACTGGTCGTAGCGCAGCCGGGGCAGCGTGCCCCGCAGCCAGACGAAGACGAAGACCAGCAGGACGACCTTGGCGAAGAACCAGAGCATCGGCCACCAGCCGGAGTTCGCGCCGGCCCAGATGGTGGTGATCGGCGCCGGGGCCCGCCAGCCGCCCAGGAAGAGCGTCGTCGTGACCGCGGACATGGTGACCATCGAGACGTACTCGCTGAGCATGAAGAGCGCGAACTTCAGCGAGCTGTATTCCGTCATGAAGCCCGCGACCAGCTCGGACTCCGCCTCGGGCAGGTCGAACGGCGCGCGGTTGGTCTCGCCGACCGTGGCGATGAAGAAGATGACGAAGCTGGGCAGCAGCAGGATCGCGTACCAGCCGGGGGCCGGGACCTCGACGCCCGCGATGCTCAGCCGGGTGCCGTCCGCCTGGGCGGCGACGATCCCGCTGGTGGACATCGTGCCGGCGGTCATGAAGACCGCCACGATGCTCAGGCCCATCGCGACCTCGTACGAGATCATCTGGGCGGTGGAGCGCAGGCCGCCGAGCAGCGGGTAGGTCGAGCCGGAGGCCCAGCCGCCGAGCACGATGCCGTAGATGCCCATCGACGAGCAGACCAGCAGCACCAGCACCGCCACCGGCACGTCGGTGACCTGCAGCGGCGTCCAGTGGCCGAAGATGCTCACCATCGGGCCGAACGGCACCACCGACAGCGCGGTGACCGCGCAGATCACCGAGATGGTCGGGGCGAAGAAGTAGACGACCTTGTCGGCCGCCTTCGGCAGGATGTCCTCCTTGAAGGCCATCTTCAGGCCGTCGGCGAGGGTCTGCAGCAGGCCGAACGGGCCGACCTGGTTGGGGCCGGGCCGCACGGCCATGCGACCCACGACCCGCCGCTCGAACCAGACGCCGAGCAGGGTGGCGAGCAGACCGAAGACGAAGGCGAAGACGATCTTGCCGAGGACCAGCCACCAGGGGTCCCGGCCGAAGTCGGCCAGCGTCGGATCCTGGGCCAGGTAGACCGCGTTCACTGGATTGCACCCCCTGCGTTGAGGAGCGGGCCCGGACGGCCGGCCGCGTCCGCGGCGACCTCTCCGGCCTCCGGCGCCGCCCCGGTCCGGGCGGGAGCGGAGATCCGGACGACCGCGCCGGACGTCGCGCCGAGGCTGCGCCGCACGGTCGAGCCGGGCGAGTTGGTCGGCAGCCAGACGACGCCGTCCGGCATCTCGGTGATCGCCGCCGGCAGGGTCAGCGCCCCCCGGTCGGTGCCCACCGTCACCGGGTCGCCGTCGGCGACGCCGAGCGCCTCCGCGGTGCCCTTGCCCAGCCGGACCACCGGCGGGCGGGCGGTGCCCGCGAGGTGCTCGTCGCCGTCGGTGAGGCTGCCCAGGTCGACCAGCTGGTGCCAGGTCGCCAGCACCGCCTCGCCGGCGCCCGGCTGCGGCACCGCGGCCGGCTCCACCGCCGGGGCGGCGGGCCGGTCGGTGCGGGTGCGCGGCAGCGCGCCCAGCTCGCGGCGGACGCTGAGCACGTCGCCGGTGCCGAGCTGCACGTCGAGCTGCGCGGCGAGCGCGTCCAGCACCCGGCCGTCGGTCATCGCGGCGGTCCGCAGCACCGCCTCGAAGGTGCGCAGCCGGCCCTCCCAGTCCAGGAAGCTGCCGGCCTTCTCGGCCACCGGGGCCACCGGGAAGACCACGTCGGCCCGGCGGGCCACCGCGCTCATCCGCTGCTCCAGGCTGACCAGGAACGGCACCGCGTCGAGGGCCGCCTCGGCCAGCCGCGGGTCGGCCAGGTCGGCCGGGTCGACCCCGGCCACCACCAGCGCGCCGAGCTGGCCGCCGGCGGCGGCGGCGAGGATGCCGTCGGTGTCCCGGCCGGCCTGGCTCGGGATCACCCCGGCCGCGATGTCCCACGCCTCGCCCAGCTCTGCCCGGGCGGCGGGCTCGGTGACCAGGCGGCCGCCGGGGAGCATGTTGGGCAGGCAGCCCGCGTCGACCGCGCCGCGGTCACCCGCGCGCCGCGGCACCCAGGCCAGCTTCGCGCCGGTACGCCGGGCGACGTCCGCCGCCGCGGAGAGGCCACCCGGCACGCTCGCCAGCCGCTCGCCGACGATCAGGATCGCGCCCTCGGCGCTCAGCGCCTCGGCGACCGTGGCGTGCTCGGCGAGCACGGTCGCCTCCTCGCCCGGCACCACCCGGGCCAGCTTGGCGCCGAGCTTCTCCAGGCCGCGGGTGGCGAACGGCGCGATCGCGTACACCGTCAGCTTCTTCTTGAGGTACGCCTTGCGCAGCCGCAGGAAGAGGATCGGGCACTCCTCCTCCGGCTCCAGCCCGACCAGCACCACGGCCGGCGCCTTCTCGACGTCGGCGTACGTGACGTCCGTGACCCCGGCGACCGAGCTGGCCAGGAAGTCGGTCTCCTCGCGGGAGACCGGCCGGGCCCGGAAGTCGATGTCGTTGGTGTTCAGGGCGACCCGGGCGAACTTCGCGTACGCGTAGGCGTCCTCGACGGTCAGCCGGCCGCCGGTCAGCACCGCCGTGCCCTGGCCGTCCCGCGCCGCGCGCAGCCCCTCGGCGGCGACGGCCAGCGCCTCGCTCCACGACGCCTCGCGCAGCTCGCCGGTGCGCTCGTCGCGGACCAGCGGGGTGGTGAGCCGGTCGAAGGCGCGGGTGTACTGGAAGCCCCACCGCCCCTTGTCGCAGTTCCACTCCTCGTTGACCTGCGGGTCGTCGCCGGCCAGCCGGCGCAGCACCTTGCCCCGCCGCCAGTCGGTGCGCTGGGCGCACCCGGCCGAGCAGTGCTCGCACACGCTCGGCGTGGAGACCAGGTCGAACGGGCGGGCACGGAACCGGTACTGCGTGCCGGTCAGCGCACCGACCGGGCAGATCTGCACCGTGTTCCCGGAGAAGTACGAGTTGAACGGCACGTCACCCGCGTCGCCCTCCTCGCCGTACTCCTCGTCCCGGTAGATGTTGATCTCCTCGGCGGACGACCGGCCCATCAGGTCGATGAACTTGTCGCCGGCGATCTCCTCGGAGAACCGGGTGCAGCGCTGGCAGAGCACGCAGCGCTCGCGGTCGAGCAGCACCTGGGTGCTGATCGGCAGCGGCTTCGGGTACTCCCGCTTGTGCTCGTGGAACCGCGAGTCGGCGCGGCCGGTCGACATCGCCTGGTTCTGCAGCGGGCACTCGCCGCCCTTGTCGCACATGGGGCAGTCGAGCGGGTGGTTGAGCAGCAGCAGCTCCATGACCCCCTCCTGCGCCTTCTTGGCGACCGGGGAGGTGAGCTGCGTGCGTACCACCATGCCGTCGGCGACGGTCTGGGTGCAGGAGGCGACCGGCTTGCGCTGCCCCTCCACCTCGACCAGGCACTGCCGGCACGCGCCGGCCGGGGCCAGCAGCGGGTGGTCGCAGAACCGGGGGATCTCGGTGCCCAGCTGCTCGGCGACCCGGATCAGCAGCGCCCCCTTCGGGGCGGTGACCTCGACGCCGTCGATGGTGAGGGTGACGGTCTCGGTCTGCTTGACGACGTCAGTCATTAGTGCGCTCCCACCAGCTGCTTGTCCGACAGCTTCGGCGCGGTACGTCCCTCGATGTAGTCGAGGTAGTCCTGCTTGAAGTACTTCAGCGACGAGGTCACCGAGCTGGTCGCACCGTCACCCAGGCCGCAGAACGAGCGGCCGAGGATGTTGTCGCAGGTGTCGAGCAGGGTGTCCAGGTCCTCGTGGGTGCCCTGGCCGGCGAGGATCCGCCGGTAGACCCGGACCATCCAGTAGTTGCCCTCCCGGCACGGGGTGCACTTGCCGCACGACTCGTGGTGGTAGAACTCCAGCCACCGGTAGGTCGCGTAGACCGGGCAGTCCTGGTCGGAGAAGATCTGGGTGGCCGTGGTGCCGAGGATCGAGCCGGCCGCCGCCACCCCCTCGAAGTCCAGTGGCACGTCCAGGTGCTCGGCGGTGAGCAGCGGCGTCGACGAGCCGCCCGGCGTCCAGAACCTCAGGTTGTGGCCCGGCTGCATGCCGCCGGCCAGCTCGATCAGCTCCCGCAGGGTGACGCCCATGGTGCACTCGAACTGGCCGGGGTTGGCGACCCGGCCGGAGAGCGAGTAGATCATCGGGCCGGAGGACTTCTCCGTGCCCATGGTCTTCCACCAGTCCGCGCCGCCCAGCACGATGTACGGCACGCTCGCGATGGTGCCGACGTTGTTGACGACGGTCGGGCTCGCGTACAGGCCGTGGGTCGCCGGGAACGGCGGGCGCAGCCGGGGCTGGCCCCGGAAGCCCTCCAGCGAGTCCAGCAGCGCGGTCTCCTCGCCGCAGATGTACGCCCCGGCGCCCGAGTGCACCACCAGGTCCAGGTCGAAGCCGCTGCCCTGGATGTTCCGGCCGAGGTAGCCCCGGGCGTACGCCTCCTGCACGGCGTTGCGCAGCCGGCGCGCGGCGTGCACCGCCTCGCCCCGGATGTAGATGTAGGCGCGGCTGGCCCGGATCGCGTACGACGCGATGATCACGCCCTCGACGAGCGAGTGCGGGTCGTGCGTCATCAGCGGCAGGTCCTTGCAGGTGCCCGGCTCGCCCTCGTCGGCGTTGACCACGAGGTAGTGCGGCTTGCCGTCGCCCTGCGGGATGAACCCCCACTTGAGACCGGTCGGGAAGCCGGCGCCGCCGCGACCGCGCAGCCCGGAGTCCTTGACCAGCTGGATGAGGTCGTCCGGGTGGGCCTTGAGCGCCTTGCGCAGGGCCGCGTAGCCGTCGAGCTTCTCGTAGGTGCCGATCCGCCACGCGTCCGGCGACAGCCAGCGCTTGGTGAGCACCGGCGTCAGCTTGGCCAGGGTCTCCGGCCGGGGAGTGGTCACTTCTGGACCCCCGTCTCGCTCGCGCGGGCGGAGCCCGCGCCACCGGCGCCGGCCCCCGCCTCGGCTTCCTTGAGGTTGCGCTCCTGCGCCCCGGCCTCGTCGCCGGCGGGCTTGCCGTCGCCGGCCGGCGCGTTGGCCGCTGCTCCGGCGGCCTCCGCCGCCTGGGCGTCGCGGGGCGCCGGCGGCACGCTGTCGGCGGGGACCTTCGTGCCGGGGGCGTCCGGCACGGCCGTCCGCGCGTCCGGCTGGCGGGTCTCGGCGGCCCGCACCTCGGGCGACTTGTCGTCCGGCGCCTTCACGTCCCGGGTGGTGCTGCCGGCTGCCTCGGCCGCCGGGGCCGGCTCGCCGGCGCCCGCCTTGCCGGCGGGCCCAGCGCCGTTGCCACTCGCGGCCGGGGCGGGAGCCGGCTTCGCGGCGGCCTCGCTCCTGGCCTTCGCCTCGGCGGCGGCCTTGTCGGCCTCGGCCTTGCTGCGGATCGGGGTGTTCGGGTCGAAGCCCGGCACCGAGATGCCGTGCTGCTGCGCCAGCCGCAGCCCGCGCAGGGTGGGCTCCCCCGGCCCACCGTCGGCCACCGCGCCCTCGCGCTCGTCGGCGAAGCCGGCGAGCTGCACCGCCATCTCCTTGAGCGTGCAGAGCCGGGCGCCCCGGGTCGGCATCGGCCGGCCCCCGGCGCGCAGCTCGTCGACCACGCCGAGCGCGGTCTGCGGGTCCACCCCGTCGAAGAAGTCGTAGTTGACGGTCATCACCGGCCCGTAGTCGCAGGCCGCCAGGCACTCGGCGTGCTCCAGGGTGATCTTCCCGTCGGTGGTGGTCTCGTCGTGCCCCACGCCGAGGTGCTCGGCGAGGGTGTCGTAGACCTCCTGGCCGCCGAGCACGTTGCACATCGTGTTGGTGCACACGCTCACCAGGTAGTCGCCGGTCGGCCGGCGCTTGTACATGGTGTAGAAGGTGGCCACCGCGCCGACCTGGGCCTTGTTCAGGCCCAGCACCTCGGCGCAGAACTCCACGCCGGCCGGCGAGACGTAACCCTCCTCGGCCTGCACCAGGTGCAGCAGCGGCAGCAGCGCCGAGCGGGACCGGTCGGCCGGGTACCGGGCGATGATCTCCCGGGCCCGTTCGCGGGTCTCTTCGGTGAAAGCACTCATCGGTCACAACCACCCATCACGGGGTCCAGCGAGGCGCCGCCGGCGATCACGTCGGCGATCAGGCCGCCCTCGGCCATCGCCGGGAGGGCCTGGAGGTTGACGAAGCTCGGTTCGCGGTAGTGCACCCGGTACGGCCGGGTGCCACCGTCGGAGACGGCGTGCACGCCCAACTCGCCGCGCGGCGACTCGATGCCGACGTAGACCTGGCCCGGCGGCACCCGGAAGCCCTCGGTGACGAGCTTGAAGTGGTGGATCAGCGACTCCATCGACTGACCCATGATCTTCGCGACGTGCTCCAGCGAGTTGCCCATGCCGTCGACGCCGATGGCGAGCTGCGCCGGCCAGGCGATCTTCTTGTCGGCCACCATCACCGGGCCCGGCCGGAGCCGGTCCAGCGCCTGCTCGACGAGCTTGAGCGACTCCCGGATCTCGGCGAGCCGGACCAGGTAGCGGCCCCACACGTCGCCGTCGGTGTGCGTCGGCACGTCGAACTCGTACGTCTCGTAGCCGCAGTACGGCATCGTCTTGCGCAGGTCCCAGGCGAGGCCGGCGGAGCGCAGCACCGGGCCGGTCACGCCGAGCGCGAGGCAGCCGGTCACGTCGAGCACCGCCACGTTCTTCGTCCGCTCGAGCCAGATCGGCTGCCCGGAGAGCAGGTCCTCGTACTCCTTGAGCCGCTTCGGCAGCAGCTTCAGGAACTCGCGGATCTTCACGACCGCCTCGTCCGGCACGTCCTGGGCCACGCCGCCCGGCCGGACGTACGCGTGGTTCATCCGCAGCCCGGTGATGATCTCGAAGATCTCCAGGATGTACTCACGCTCGCGGAAGCCGTAGAGCATCATGTTGATCGCGCCCAGCTCCATGGCGGTGGTGGCCAGCCAGACCAGGTGCGAGGAGATCCGGTTCAGCTCCATCATCAGCACGCGGATGGTGGTCGCCCGCTCGGTGACCTGCTCCTCGATCCCGAGCAGCTTCTCCACCGCCAGCGCGTACGCCGTCTCGTTGAACAGCGGGGAGAGGTAGTCCATCCGGGTCACGAAGGTGCTGCCCTGGACCCAGTTGCGGTATTCGAGGTTCTTCTCGATGCCGGTGTGCAGGTAGCCGACGACCGAGCGGGCCTCGCGGACCGTCTCGCCCTCCAGCTCCAGGATCAGCCGGAGCACGCCGTGCGTCGACGGGTGCTGCGGCCCCATGTTGACGACGATCCGCTCGTCGTTGATGGGGTCGGTGCCCGACACGACGCTGTCCCAGTCGCCACCGGTGACGGTGAAGACCTTGCCCTCGGTGGTGTCACGCTCGGTGGCGTAGTTCGACGTGGTCACTGGTACGACCTCCGCTGGTCCGGCGGTGGAATTTCAGCGCCCTTGTACTCGACGGGCACGCCGCCGAGCGGGTAGTCCTTGCGCTGCGGGAAGCCCTCCCAGTCGTCCGGCATGAGGATCCGGGTCAGGCTGGGGTGGCCGTCGAAGACGACGCCGAACATGTCGTACGTCTCGCGCTCCTGCCAGTCCGCCGTCGGGTAGACCGAGGTGACGCTCGGCAGGTGCGGGTCCTCGGCGGGGACCGCGGCCTCCAGCCGCACGCGGCGGCGGTAGGTCATCGAGGTGAGCTGGTAGACGACGTGCAGCCGGCGGGAGTCGGCGCCCAGGTAGTCCACACCGGACACCGAGGAGCACAGCTCGAAGCGGAGCGCCAGGTCGTCCCGCATCACCTGGCAGACCTCGACGATCCGCTCGGGGCGTACGTGCAGGGTCAGCTCGCCCCGGTCGACCACGACCTTCTCGATGGCGTCGCCGAAGGCCGGGTACGCCTCCTCCAGCGCGTCGCGGACCTCGTCGAAGTAGCTCCCGTACGGCCGGGGGGCGTCCTCGACGGTCCGGCGCTGCCGGACCAGGCCGCCGAAGCCGGAGACGTCGCCGGAGCCCTGGTTGCCGAACATGCCCCGGCCCGCCGGGCTGGCCGGCGGGTGCTCCGCCGGGGCCCCGCTGGTGGCGCCGGCCGGCGTCACCGGCACCGGCACGCCGCCGTCGTTCGCCTTGTGGTTAGGTGCGGTCACTTGACGCCCCCGTGCTGCAGGTGGTTCTGGGCCTTCATCCAGTTCTCGATCCGCAGCTGCTCCTCGCGGCCCTCGCGGACCGCCTTGGTCCACTCGGCCCGCCGGGCCTTGTCGCTGCGGTACGACGACGGCATCGAGCCGTACGGGACGACCGGGACGTCACCGCGCGCCTTGCGCGCCTCGAGCATCTTGCGGCCGTTCGGGCCGAGCGGCTCGTGCATGATCTTCTCGCGCAGCTTGAGGACCGCGTCGATGAGCATCTCGGGCCGGGGCGGGCAGCCGGGGAGGTACATGTCCACCGGGACGACGTGGTCGACGCCCTGCACGATGGCGTAGTTGTTGAACATGCCGCCGCTGCTGGCGCAGACGCCCATCGAGATGACCCAGCGGGGCTCCGCCATCTGGTCGTAGATCTGGCGCAGCACCGGGGCCATCTTCTGGCTCACCCGGCCGGCCACGATCATCAGGTCGGCCTGACGGGGCGAGGCCCGGAAGACCTCCATGCCCCAGCGACCCATGTCGTAGTGCGGGCCACCGGCGGCCATCATCTCGATCGCGCAGCAGGCCAGGCCGAAGGTGGCGCCCCAGACCGACGACTTCCGCGACCAGTTGACCAGCTTCTCCACCGAGGTGAGCAGGACACCGGCGGGGAGCTTCTCCTCGATACCCATCTGAGGTTCCTCCCTCAGTCCCAGTCCAGGCCGCCACGCCGCCACACGTAGGCGTACGCGACGAAGACCGCGACGATGAACAGGACCATCTCCACGAAGCCGAAGATCGGCAGGGCGTCGAACGAGACCGCCCAGGGGAAGAGGAAGATGATCTCGATGTCGAAGACGATGAAGAGCATCGCCGTCAGATAGAACTTGATCGGGAACCGGCCGCCGCCGACCGGCTGCGGGCTGGGCTCGATGCCGCACTCGTACGCCTCGAGCTTGGCCTTGTTGTAACGCCGGGGACCGGCGAAGCGGGCGGCGCCCACGGAGAACAGCGCGAACCCCGCGGCGAGGGCGAACAGCCCGATGATCGGTGCGTAAGGCGAGAGCGACATCGTTTTCTCCTGCTCGTCCTTCCCTGCCCCTGGTCCTTGACGAAAATCACACTATTCACGTCCCCCGCGACGGCTGTCGCCGGGGGGTCGATCTCTGTCCGCGCCGCGGTCGTCGCCGGCCGCGGCCCGGCCGTCACACGAGCCCGCCTTCGTCTGCGACTGCGGGCTCGCGAGCTCACTCCTCGCGCTACACGGCTGGTGCCACCTTCGTCATCGCGTTGATGACCCGGTCCATCGCGTCCCCGCCACGGGGGTCGGTCAGGTTGGCCAGCAGCTTGAGCACGAAGCGCATCAACATCGGGTGCGGCATGCCGTGCTTCGTGGCCATCCGCATGATCTCGGGACGGCCGATGAGCTTCACGAAGACACCGCCGAGCCGGTAGTAGCCGCCGAAGCGGGCCTTCAGCTCCGCCGGGTAGGCCGTCAGGGCGCGCTCGCGCTCGGCGCCGGCCGGGCGCGCGAGGGCCTGCACGGCGATCTCCGCGGCCATCTCACCGGACTCCATCGCGTACGCGATGCCCTCGCCGTTGAACGGGTTGACCATGCCGCCGGAGTCGCCGACCAGCATCACGCCGCGGGTGTAGTGCGGCACCCGGTTGAAGCCCATGGGCAGCGCGGCGCCGAGGATCGGCCCCTCCGCGTTGGCCTCGTCGGTCATGCCCCAGTCCGCCGGGGTGTTGGCCAGCCAGTCGGTGAGCAGCCGGCGGTAGTTCGTCTTGCCGAACGCGGAGGAGGAGTTGAGCACGCCGAGGCCGACGTTGACCCGGCCGTCGCCGAGCCCGAAGATCCAGCCGTACCCGGGCAGCAGGTTGTCGCCGCTGTCCTTGCTGCGCAGTTCCAGCCAGGACTCCAGGTAGTTGTCGTCGTGCTTGGCGGGCGAGCGGTAGTAGCGCCGGACGGCGACCCCGATCGGCCGGTCCTCCCGCTTGGCCAGCCCGAGGGCGAGCGGGAAGCGGCCGGAGACCCCGTCGGCCGCGACCACCAGCGGGGCGTGGAAGGTGGCGGGCTCCTTGTCCGGGCCGACCTCCGCCTCGACGCCGACGACCCGGCCGTCCGGGTCGAGCACCGGGCCGGTGACGTTCACGCTGGTGCGCAGCTTGGCGCCGGCGGCGACGGCCCGCTGGGCGAGCAGGTCGTCGAAGTCCAGCCGGGTGCGCACCAGGCCGTAGTTGGGGAAGCTCGCCAGGTCGGGCCAGTCCAGCTCCAGCCGGACGCCGCCGCCGATGACCCGCAGGCCCTTGTTCTGGAGCCAGCCCGCCTCCGGCGAGGTGTCCACGCCCATCCGGATCAGCTGTCGCACGGCACGCGGGGTCAACCCGTCGCCGCAGACCTTCTCCCGGGGGAACTCCGTCTTCTCCAGCAGCAGCACCCGTACGCCGTGCCGAGCCAGGTGGTACGCGGTAGCCGACCCACCGGGACCGGCGCCCACGACGATCACGTCGGCGTCATGCTCCACCGCGGTCATCTCGCGCCTCCTCCCGCATGCTCGTGAAATCCTTCACAAGCCAGACGGAGGGAGTCTATGACCGGCGTCATAACCACGCCTGATCAGGGGTACCTAACTTGCCGGAAACCCACCCGTCGGGGTCGGGACCGGGCGTCGGTCGGGGTCGGGACCGGATGCCGACGGGGTCGGCGCCGGGCGTCAGTGCCGGGCCGGAGCGGCCGCGCCCAGGCCGGCGTCGAGCCGGATCGTCTCGGGCAGGTGCTCGCGCAGCGCGCCGCCGGCGGCGCGGTCCAGCGCGGCCAGCACCTCGGCCACCACCTGCCGGACGTCGGCGGGATCCGCGCCGGCCAGCTCCCTGAGCTGCGCGATCAGTTCTGCGGCGTCGTCGTCGGTGGCCTCCACACCGGCCGGCTGCTCTGGTCCCGTCATGGGGGCGAGCTTAACGGCGCAAAGTGGACTAAAAACGGATATTCACGAAACAGCCGCTTTCTCGGCGGGTGCGGCGCGCCGATCGGCCTCCCGTCGGCACCGGCCGCCGCCCGGAAGCGGGCCGTCGGCGCGGCGCCACCTCATGGCGCGGGGGCCGGCCGGCGCCGTGCCCCGCCTAGTCGCGGACCGCCCGGTGCAGTGCCGCCAGGCCGCCGGTCAGGTTCCGCCAGGCCACCGAGCCCCAGCCCGCCGCCTGGATCCGCTGCGCCAGCGCGGCCTGGTCCGGCCACGCCCGGATCGACTCGATCAGGTAGACGTACGCGTCGGGGTTGCTGGAGACCACCCGCGCCGCCGCCGGCAGCCACCGCATGAGGTACGACAGGTAGGCGGTGCGGAAGACGGCGTTGGTGGGGTGGCTCAACTCACAGATCACCAGCCGGCCACCGGGCCGGGTGACCCGGGCGAACTCCCGCAGCGCGGCCTCGGTGTCGACGACGTTGCGCAGCGCGAACGAGATGGTCACCGCGTCGAAGACGCCGTCGGCGAAGGGCAGCCGCAGCGCGTCGCCGGCCAGCAGCGGCACCGCCGGACGGGTGCGCTTGCCGGCGTGCAGCATGCCCAGCGACAGGTCGGCGCCGACCGCGTACGCCCCGGAACGGGCCAGTTCCTCGGTGGAGACACCGGTGCCCGCGCCCACGTCGAGCACCCGCTCGCCCGGGCGCAACCCGAGCGCCTCCCGGGTGGCCCGGCGCCACGCCCGGTCCCGGCCGGCCGTCATCACCGTGTTGGTCAGGTCGTAACGAGCCGCCACGCCGTCGAACATCGCGGCGACCTCGTGCGGCTGCTTGTCCAGGCCGGCGCGCTGGCCCGGCGGGGTACGGCTCACCCCTCCACTCTGCCAGCCCGGCTCCGGCCGACGCCCGGCGGGTCGGCCGAGCGGCGGGTACGCGACAGGGGCGGGGAGGACGCCCCACCCCGCCCCTGCGCGGCGTACGTCAGTCGGTGGACTTCTCGTCGCCGGGGTTGACCAGGACGACGTCGCGCCGCCGGGAGATCAGCAGCAGCGCGCCACCGGCCAGCAGCACGGCAGCGCCGATGCCGCCGATCAGGCCGGCCTGCACGCCGGTCACCGGCAGCCCGCCGCCGTCACCGTCACCGTCGCCGCCGCCCGTGCCGCCGCCCGGGGTCGTGGTCGGGGTCGGGGTCGGCTCGCCGCTCGGGGTCGGGGTCGGCGTCGGCTGCGCCGACAGGTCCACGAACGCCTCGAAGGTCGCGTGGTTGTCCATCGGCTCGGCCTCGGTGAAGCTCTTCCGCTGCGCCGGGCTGGCGACCTGCGCCTCCGCCTCCGGCTCGCCCTCGGCGGCGTCCAGTCCGTACGCGAAGAGGTCGCCCTCCCGGAGCACCGGCTCGGTGACGTCGTCGCCGACCTTCACCGTCACGTCGGCGGTGTAGTACTGCCCCCGGCGGATGATCGCGCCGGCGTCCTCGCACAGCGCCCGCGCCCTGCCGAGGAACTCGTCCTCGACGCAGCTCTCCGGCAGCGTCACAAAGCTCACACCGGACGGGAGCATGAGGCCGTAGAAGAGACCGGTCGCGGGCCGGCTGCCGTCGTTGTAGACCGCCCAGTCCAGCGGAACCGTCTCGCCCCGGCGTACGGGCTTCAGGTCGGGCTCGTCGGCCACCGCCCCGTTGACCACGACGTTGGCCTGGACGTCCTGCACCCAGGCGGTGAGGTCGTAGCCCGGCTTCGTCACGGTCACCGGCACTTCGATGTCCTTGTTGTTCTCCAGGTCCGGGTCGCCGGTGGCCGAGCTGACCGTCACCTTCAGCACGCCGCCGTCGCCCCTGCCGCCGGTGCTGAACAACGGGATGCCGAAGTCCTCGCTGGTGCCGCCCCGCAGGTCGCCGAGGAGGCAGGTGAAGGTCTTGCCGGTCACCTCGCAGCCGTCCGGCACGACGTAGCCGACCCGCTTGGCCTTGAGGCCGCTGGGGTCGACTTCCACCGTGACGGCCTTGGCGTCGACGCCGTCGGTGAGGTTCTGGACGGTGAACTTGAACGGCTTGGCCTTCGCGGCCTTGACGCCCTTGGCCAACTGGTAGCTGGTCGGCGTCAGGGCGAGGTCAGCCTGGTCGGCGGCGTACGCCGGAACGGCGACGGTGGTCAGGCCGCCCGCCGCGAGGAGCGCCACGGCGCCGGCGCGGGCCAGGGCCGAGCGGTGGAACAGGGTCATCGGTCCCCCGGGGGTTAGGGAAGAAACGGATGGTTGCGGAACCGAGCGGACCGTATCGAAGCATGACGTGGTGCGCCAGCAGGGCGGATCATCTTTCATCCATCCGTCCGGTTCGGTCGAACGGACGGGGCGGGACGGTCGCCCGTCCCGCCCCGTCTCCGGGGTCGTACGCCCGGCCGGTGCGGGCCGACGGGGCCGGCCGTCAGGCCGTCGGCGTCCCGTCGCCCGGCGTCACCAGGACGACCCGACGCCGGGCCCTGCCCGCGTCCGGCGCACGGAACGGACAGTGGGGCGGGATGGTCACCCATCCCGCCCCACTGCCGTGCGTTATGTGAACGACCCTCGCGGGTCGATGGAGGACGACCGTCAGGCCGTCGGCTTCTCGTCGCCCGGGGTCACCAGGACGACCCGACGCCGCCGCGCGATCACGAACATCGCCGCGCCCGCGACCAGCACCGCGCCGCCGATCCCGCCGATCAGGCCGGTCTGCGGACCGGTCAGCGGCAGGCCCGGCTCCTCGCCGCCGCCGCCCGCGCCGCCCTTGGCGGTCACGACGACAGCGTACGCGTCGGTGTTGTCGGTGGCGTCCACCTCGGTGGCCGCCACGGCCTCGGCGTTCGCCGGGAGGGCGCTCTTGCCCGCGGCGCGGACGGTGCTCGCCTGGCTGCCGAGCGCCTCCACGGTGACCTGTCCACCGGTCAGGCTGCCGGCCTTGACGTCCTTGCCGACCGAGAGCAGGTGGTAGAACCGGCCACCCGAGATCAGGTCGTCGCCGTCCTTGTCCTGCGAGACCGGGATCAGGTCGGCGTCGCGGTAGGTGCAGACGAGCGAGGTCTTGCCGGAGTTGTACTCGCAGCCGTCCTCGGCCTCGGCGAAGGTCACGCCCTTGGGCAGCTTGACGCTGATCTTCAGCCCGGCGGCGGTGGCGTCGCCCTGGTTGAAGGCGGAGTAGATGAGCTGGGCGGTGTCGCCGGCGCGCAGGTCGCCGCCAACCTTGATCTTGTCGCCCTCGACCGTGACGGCCTTGGTCACGTCATTGGCCACCACGGTCAGGTCCGGGCCGGTGCCCTCGACCTTGACCTTGACGGTCACCTCGTTGTTGGACTCGTCGGGGTCGGCGCCCTCGTGCAGGATGATGGCGCTGATCTGGCCGGCGTCACCCGTCGCCTCGCCCTTGCGGGTCAGCGGGAAACCCCAGTCGATGTCGCGGCCGGCGGGCAGGACGTCACCCTCGATGCCGCACAGGATCAGGCCGTCCTCGCGGGGGCTGCAGCCGCTCTCGTCGATGTCGACCTTGGTGGTGTCCAGCTTGCTGATGTCGAGGCCGACCAGGACGCCCTTGGCGTCCACCTTGCTCTTGTTGAGCAGGGAGACGGTCGAAATCTTGCCGGGCGCGCCGACCGCGATGGTGGTGCCGGTGGCCTCGATGGCCAGGTCGGCCGAGGTGTCGGCCAGGGCCGGGGCGGCGAAGAGGCCCGCGGCCAGGATTCCGGCGGCGCCGGCGCCGGCGACGGCCAGCGCACGGTTACGGAAGATCATTGGAGAGTTCCCCCCGTGGGGTGCAGGAACGGTACGGCCGGGGACGTTAGCGGTCCGCGCTCACCCTTGCCACCCCCGCCGTCGGCCGTGTTGAACAGTGCAGCTAAGAATCGCTTAAGGATTGCCCGGATTGATATGTCTTGCTGCCCCTCGGGCACCGGTCGGCCCCCTGGAACGGCACTGGAATCGATATCAACGGCCGGCAACCACTCACCCGATCGGCTGGTCGGCGACACCGCCGCCGGTCACGCTCGGTCAACTCCGTGTTCACCGACCGGTCGACCAACGGCAGACACCCCACCGTCCGTCGACGGTGGGGTGTCGGGTGGTGCGGCGGTAGCTCAGCGGGCGTCGACCAGCGGAAGGGCCTTCCCGGCGCCGCCGCCCGGCAGCGCGATCGAGGAGAAGTGCGACACGACCCGCTCGTCGGTCGGGTCGTCGGCCGGGGTCCGGTGCACGGCCAAGCGGTTGTAGAGGGTGTCCCGCTGGGCGGGGATCCGGTCCGCCGAGCGGATCATGCCGATCAGCTCGTGCAGGTTGGAGCGGTGCCGCGCGCCGGCGGAGGAGATGACGTTCTCCTCCAGCATGATCGAGCCGAGGTCGTCCACGCCCATGTGCAGGGCGAGCTGCCCGACGTCCTTGCCGGTGGTGAGCCAGGACGCCTGCAGGTGCGGCACCGTCTCGAAGAAGAGCCGGGCCACCGCGACCAGCCGCAGGTATTCCAGCGTGGTGGCCTGGGTGCGGCCCTTGAGGTGGTTGTTCTCCGGCTGGTACGTCCACGGGATGAACGCCCGGAAGCCCCGGGTGCGGTCCTGCACGTCGCGGATCATCCGCAGGTGCTCGATCCGCTCGGCGGCGGTCTCGCCGGTGCCCATCATCATCGTGGCGGTCGACTCGACGCCCTGGCGGTGCGCCAGCTCCATGACCTCCAGCCAGCGCTCACCCGACTCCTTCAGCGGCGCGATCGCCGTGCGGGGACGCGCGGGCAGCATCTCCGCGCCGGCACCGGCGATCGAGTCCAGCCCGGCCGCCTTGATCCGCGCGATGGCCTCGTCCAGGCTGACGCCGGAGACCTTGGCCATGTGCAGGATCTCGCTCGGGCCGATGGAGTGGATGGCGAGCTGCGGGTACGCCTTCTTGACCGAGGAGAAAAGCTCCTCGTAGTACTCCACGCCGTAGTCCGGGTGGTGCCCGCCCTGGAGCATGACCTGGGTCGCGCCCAGCTCGACCGCCTCGCCGCAGCGGCGCAGGATCTCCTCGGTCGGGTGGGTCCAGCCCTCCTTGTGCTTCGGGGCCCGGAAGAACGCGCAGAACTTGCACGCCGTCACGCACACGTTGGTGTAGTTGATGTTGCGGTCGATCAGGTACGTGACGATGTTGTCCGGATAGCGCCGCCGGCGTACGGCGTCGGCCGCCTCGCCCAGGGCGTGGAAGGGCGCCTCGGTGTAGAGCAGCAGGGCCTCCTCGGGCGTGATCCGCCCGCCGTCCGCGCCGCGCTGCAGGATGTCGTCGATCTCCCGGCTCACCGTCACGCCTCCGAGCCTACGTCGCTCCGCACGGCTCTGGTCGGCGGCATCCGACTGTGTGACCAACGCCGAAAAGAGGACGCGAGGGTTGGCCCGACACACCCGAATGCCTGAATGATCACGGCATCACCCCTGAATGGGACCTGCTCGACACCTGGGTCAGGCGGCGCAACCTGCCAGAGCGCGTGGTCAGTGCGCTCCGGCTGGCGGCCACCGGCGGCAAGGTGCGCCGTACGGTCTATCAGCATGACGAGTCGCTCACAGACGACCAAGCCGTCCGCGATCTCCGTGCCCTGGTGCGGGCAGATCTGCTCGAACAGCATGGCCAGACCCGCGGCAGGTACCACGTAGCCTCGGCAGCACTGCGCGAACTCGCCGCTCCAGCACTACGTCCCAGGGAAGTCGTCGATCCGTACAAGCGCGCGCGGTAGGGACTCGGTCGACGTCACCGGTGAGCAGCCAGCTACCTCAGGCGTCGTAGTCGACCGTCAGCCTGTCGGTGGTCGGGCTGGACTGGCACGTGAGGACGTAGCCGGCGGCCACCTCGTCCGGCTCCAGGGCGTAGTTGCGGGCCATCGTGACCGCACCGTCGACGACCTTGGCCTTGCAGGTCGAGCAGACCCCGCCCTTGCAGGCGTACGGCAGCTCGCCGCGGACCTTCAGCGCCGCGTCCAGCACCCGCTCGTCGCGGCCCATCGTGAAGCTCGACGAACGGCCGTCCAGCACGATGGTCACCTCGGCGCCGGCCCCCGGCTCGTCGGCCGGGCGTCGCGGCGGGGCCGGGGCCTCGTCGACGTGGAACAGCTCCGTGTGGACCGCCGACTCCGGCACCCCGCGCCCGGTGAGCACCTCCCGGGCGTCCACCACCATGCCGTACGGGCCGCAGAGGAACCACTCCCCGATGGCGTCGCCGGGGACGATGGTGGCCAGCAGCCGGCCCAGCCGGTCGGCGTCGATCCGGCCGGAGAGCAGCGGGGACTCGCCCTGCTCGCGGGAGAGCACGTGCACCAGGTGCAGGCGGGTCGGATAGCGGTCCTTCAGGTCGGCGAGCTCCTCGGCGAACATCACCGTGTTGGCCGTGCGGTTGCCGTACACCAGGGTGAAGGTGCTGGCCGGCTCGACGGCGAGCGCCGTCGCGACCAGCGCGAGCACCGGGGTGATCCCCGAGCCGGCGACCACCGCGCCGTAGTGTCGGGCCCGGTCCGGCGCGAAGGCCGTGGTGAAGTTCCCGAGCGGCGGCAGCACCTCGACCGTGTCGCCGCCCCGCAGGGCGCCGCAGGCGTACGCCGAGAACGCCCCGCCGGGGATCTCCCGCACGCCGATCCGCAGCCGGCCGTGCCGCGCCAGCTCCTCCGGAGTGGAGCAGATGGAGTACGACCGCCGCACGTCCTCCCCCGCCTCGGTGCCGCGCCGGACGGTGAGGTGCTGACCGGCGGAGAACGCGAAGGTCTCCCGCAGCTCCGGCGGCACCGCGAAGGTGATCGCCACGGCGTCGTCGGTGAGCCGGTCTACGGCGGCGACGGAGAGCGGGTGGAAGACCGGCCGGCGGCGGACCGGGCGGGTGATGGTGACAGTCACAGCGCCTTCAGGTGGTCGAAGGGTTCACGGCAGGAACGGCAGCGCCAGAGCGCCTTGCACGCGGTGGAGCCGAACCGGCTGACCTGCTCGGTCTCCGGCGAGCCGCAGCGCGGGCAGCGTACGGCGAGGGTCAGCGGCACCACGCCGCCGGTGCGGACGGGGGCCGGCGGGGCGATGCCGGCGGCGGCGAGCTTGGCCCGGCCGGCGGCGGAGATCCAGTCGGTGCTCCACGCCGGGCTGTAGACGGTGCGCACCTCGGCGTCGGGGTGGCCGGCGGCGGCCAGGGCCCGGCGGATGTCGGCGCGGATCACGTCCATCGCCGGGCAGCCCGTGTAGGTGGGGGTGATGGTCACGACGACCCGGCCGGTCACCGGGTCCTCGTCGACCGCCCGCAGGATGCCGAGGTCGGCGATGGTGACGACCCTGATCTCCGGGTCCACCACCGCCGCCACGGCCTCCCTCGGGTTCACCAGCGCCGCCTTCCGTCCGCGCTCGTCGCGCTCACCAGTGCCGCCTTCCGTTCGCGACTGCGGGGCTCCGCTTCGCTGCACTCCTCGCGCTCACCAGTTGGCCCCGGGGTGGGCGCGGTGCAGCACCTGCATCTCGGCGAGCAGGTAGGACAGGTGCTCGGTGTGCACCCCGTCCCGCCCGCCGGCCGGCGCCCAGCCGCCCTCCGGCCGGGTCAGCGTGGCCTCGTCGAGCACGGCGGAGACGGTGGCGTCGAAGTCGGCCCGCAGGGTGGCCGGGTCGACCGGCGCCGCCGGGTCCGCCGCGAACAGCTCGTGCGCGTACGGCCAGACCTGCTCGACGGCCGCCTGCATGCGCCGGTGCGACTCCTCGGTGCCGTCACCCAGCCGCCGCACCCACAGGGAGGCGTGGTCGAGGTGGTAGGCCGACTCCTTGCGGGCCTTGGCCCCGATCGCGGCCAGCCGCTCGTCGGCGCAGCCGACCAGCGCGGTGTAGAGCGGGAGCTGGTACGCCGAGAGGAAGAGCAGTTTCGCCATGGTGACCGCGAAGTCGCCGTTCGGCAGCTCCACGAGGAGGCAGTTGCGGAACTCCCGGTCGTCGCGGAGGAACGCCAGCGCGTCCTCGTCCCGGCCGGCGCCCTCCAGCTCGCCCGCGTACGTCAGCAGGAGCCGGGCCGCGCCGAGCTGGTCGAGGGCGATGTTCGCCAGCGCGATGTCCTCCTCCATCTCCGGCGCGCGGGTGGTCCACTCGGCCAGCCGCTGCGCCGCGATCAGCGCGTCGTCACCGAGGGCGAGGGTGAAGTCGAAGGGGCCGGTCACGCCGCCACCTCGCTCCGCTCGGCGGCGGCGCGACGCGCCCCGGTGCTGAGCCGAACGGTTCGCTCGCTGCGCTCGCTCACAGGTGGGCCACCCCGTCCGGCACCTCGTAGAAGGTGGGGTGGCGGTAGACCTTGTCGGCCGCCGGGTCGAAGAAGGCGTCCTTCTCGTCGGGGCTGGACGCGGTGATCGCGCCCGCCGGCACCACCCAGATGGAGACGCCCTCCTGGCGGCGGGTGTAGAGGTCCCGCGCGTTGCGCAGGGCCAGCTCGGCGTCGGGGGCGTGCAGGCTGCCGACGTGGGTGTGCGACAACCCGCGCCGCGCCCGCACGAAGACCTCCCACAACGGCGACGGATCGCTCGCACCCCGCTGATCCGTTCGCTCGCCACGCTCGCTCACGCCGCCACCCTCTCCTTCTTCTCCGCCCGCTTGGCGGCGTACGCCGCGGCGGCCTCACGCACCCAGGCTCCGTCGGTGTGGGCGCGGCGGCGGTGCTCCGCCCGCTGCCGGTTGCACGGCCCGTCCCCCTTGATCACCCGCATCAGCTCGTCGTAGTCCGGCTGGGTGAAGTCGTACGACTGCCGGGACTCGTTCCAGCGCAAACCCGGGTCGGGGATGGTCAGACCGAGGATCTCGGCCTGCTGCACGCACATGTCCACGAAGCGCTGGCGCAGCTCGTCGTTGGAGAACCGCTTGATCTTCCAGGCCATGGACTGCGCCGAGTGGGTGGAGTCGGTGTCCGGCGGGCCGAACATCGCCAGCGACGGGTACCACCAGCGGTCGACGGCGTCCTGCGCCATCGCCTTCTGCGCGGGCGTGCCGTGCGCCAGGGTGTGCAGGATCTCGTAGCCCTGCCGCTGGTGGAACGACTCCTCCTTGCAGACCCGGATCATCGCGCGGGCGTACGGACCGTACGAGCAGCGGCAGAGCGGCACCTGGTTGACGATCGCGGCGCCGTCCACCAGCCAGCCGATCGCGCCGACGTCCGCCCAGGTCAGCGTCGGGTAGTTGAAGATCGAGCTGTACTTCTGACGGCCGCTGAGGAGCAGCTCGACCAGCTCGTCCCGGCTGATCCCGAGGGTCTCCGCGGCGGCGTAGAGGTAGAGGCCGTGGCCGGCCTCGTCCTGGACCTTGGCCAGCAGGATCGCCTTGCGCTTGAGCGAGGGGGCTCGGCTGATCCAGTTCCCCTCCGGCTGCATGCCGATGATCTCGGAGTGCGCGTGCTGGGCGATCTGCCGGATCAGCGTCCTGCGGTACGCCTCGGGCATCCAGTCGCGCGGCTCGATCTTCTGGTCGGCGTCGATGACCTCGGCGAAGTACGCGGCGAGGTCCTCGTCGGGGCCGGGGGCACCGGCGCGCCGTCCCCGCTCGGCGGCCTCCCGCAGCGCCGCCTCCGCCGCCTCGACCTCGCCGAGCAGGCCACCGCCGGGTGCGTCCTCGGCGGAGAAGTCGTTGCCATACATGGGGTCAAGTGTTACAGCTTGCAACTCGCCGCACCAGAGGTGTGTAACAGGTTTCCGAGGACAGTTCGGGACGCGACGGTGACTCCCAGCGGGCGGCAAACTATGACTTGGATCACGCGGCGAAAACGAATTCCCCCAATAGCCGCATAGCGGCCCGATATCCCGCCTTCATGGCAAGTTGCCAGGTGTCATGTTCTGGCGTGCGGACGATCCGCACGTAGACTTCCCCCGGTCACACCATCGGCTGCCGACTATCGCCCCCACGAACACGGAGGCCGCATCCCCCGGCCTCGGCGAGCCGCCGATCCGTCCGGACAACAAGCCGGTCCCCCCGGCCCTGACATCTGGAGCTCACCCACTCATGCGATCCCGCGTGACCCTGGTGCTCGCCGTCGTGGCGGTCCTCCTCGGTGGCGGCCTGCTCGTGCCCGCCGCGTACGCCCGACTCGCCGGCGACGACGCCGCGAGCGGCGGAAGCGTGGCGGCGCCGGCGCCCACCCCGCCCCCGCCGCCGACCCTGGCCGCCGGCCCGGTGTCGGTGAACTTCAAGGGCGAGTTCTTCTCGTGGGCCCTGATGGACCGGGAGACCGGCGAGATCTCCGGCGCCAAGAACATGGCCTCGACCAGCTCCACCGAGTCGATGATCAAGGCCTGGTTCGCGGCCGACTACCTCCGCCGACTCGGCGACAAGCCCGTGCCGGCCGAGCGGAAGAAGCAGATCTCCGCCGCCATCCGCAACAGCGACGACGACGCCGCCAACGCCCTCTACAACGCGGTGGGCCGCGCCGAGACGATCAATCGGATGACCAGCACCTGCGAGCTGACCGACACCAAGCCGGGCAACGTGCCGGGCTACGTGGGCTGGTGGAGCTTCACCCGGATGTCCCCCCGCGACGCCGTCCGGCTCGGCGACTGCATCGGCGACGGCACGGCCGCCGGCCCGAAGTGGACCAACTACCTGCTGGACGAGATGAGCAAGGTCAAGGGCACCACCGCCGCCAAGGACCAGAAGGCCCGGTCGGGCGGCGGCCGTTGGGGCATCATCGACGGGCTCCCCCAGTCGATCCTCAGCCAGGGCCCGGTCAGCATCAAGAACGGCTGGACCCCGCTGAACTACGACGGCAACTGGCACGTGAACTGCCTCGCGGTCACCGACAAGTGGAGCCTCGCGGTGATGCTGCGCTACCCGCAGAAGAGCGGGCTGGACTACGGCGCGCAGACCTGCGCCTCGGTCGCCAGCCAGCTGGTGACCCCGCAGCCGGGCGCCGCCCTCAAGGTGCCGCAGCAGCCGGTCGGGAAGCTCTGATGGCCGGGCAGCGCCGGGACGACCGGCGCGGCGACGCCTCCCCCGCCAAGCTGATCGCCGTCGCGGTGGTCCTGGTCGGCCTGGTGCTCGTGTCCCTGCGGCTGCTGCCGGGCTCGCCGTTCGAGTCCACCGCCGCCGCCCGCTGGGGCGAGCCCGCCGTGCCGGCCGACCGCGGTGCGAGCGCGCCGGGCGACCGCAGCGCGCGGCAGTCGCCATCGCCGTCGCCGTCGCCCAGCGCGACGCCGGAGCCGCTGCCGTTCGAGGCGAGGGACCTCGACATGGACATCGAGGGCTGGTACTCCTGGAGCGTCCTCGACCGCCGGACCGGCGAGATCATCGGTTCGGACAACATGGACGAGACCAGCACCACCGCCTCGCTGATCAAGGCATGGATCGTGGCCGACTACCTGCGCCGCGCCGCCGATGCCGGCCAGACGCCGAGCGACGCCAAGCTCGCCGACGCCACGAGGATCATCCGGGACAGCGACAACACCCGGGCCGAGCAGTTCTACAACACCGTCGGCCGGTCCGCCTCGATCAAGCGGCTGATCTCGCTGTGCGAGCTGACCGACAGCAAGGTCGCCCCCGACGGCGGCTGGAGCCGCACGGCGCTCTCCCCCCGCGACACCGCCCGGATGGGGGCCTGCATCGCCGACGGCCGGGCCGCCGGGCCGAAGTGGACCACCTGGCTGATCAAGGAGATGCGACTGGTCCGGGGGGCGGGCGACTTCGGCATCCGCAAGGCGTTCCCGGCCGCGGAGCGCAAGACCATCGCCATCAAGAACGGTTGGATCGACCGGACCAGGGAGCAGGAGATGCACATCAACTGCCTGGCCATCGGCGACACCTGGACGATGGGCGTGATGGTCCGCTACCCGATCGGCAAGGGCTACGAGTACGGCATGAAGAACTGCCAGAAGATCACGGAAGCTCTCCTCCGCGACCCCGTCTGACCCTCGCCGCCGATCGTGGCGGTCGCGGGCGGGCGGGGTCAGCCCGTGAAGAAGTCGGGGCCGGTGTCGGGGAGGGACGGGGCGGCGCCGAGGGCGGCGGCGCGGCGCGCGAACTCGCGCAGGCCGGCCACCTGGCGGTCGCCGAGCGAGAAGTCCAGCGCCCGGAAGTACGTCGCCAGGGTCTCCGCGTCGAACGGCTCCCAGCGCGCGCCGGCCTCGGCGACCTGGTCCAGCTCCGAGAGGCACAGGTCCCGGGAGCGCAGGAACGCGTCGTGCACCTCCTTGACCAGACCCGGGTGGGCGGCGGCGAAGTCCCGGCGTACGGCCCAGACGGCGAAGACCATCGGCAGGCCGGTCCACTCCCGCCACGCCTGCCCGAGGTCGGTGACCTCCAGCCCGCGCTTCGGCGCCTCGTAGAGCGCGCGCAGCGCCACGTCGCCGATCAGCACCCCGGCGTCGGCCTCCAGCAGCATCTGGGTCAGGTCCGGCGGGCAGCGGAAGTACTCGGGGTTCACCCCGTACCGCTCGCCGAGCAGGAGCTGGGCCAGGAGGACCCCGGTCCGCGAGGTCGAGCCCAGCGCCACCTTTCCGTGGTCGAGCTCGGCCAGCGGGCGGGTGGAGACGATGTTGACCGACAGCACCGGGCCGTCGCTGCCGACCGCCAGATCGGGCAGGAGCAGCAGTTCGTCGGCGTGGCGCAGGTACTCCACGTGCGAGATCGGGCCGATGTCCAGGTCACCGGCGACCAGCGCCGCGCTCAGCCGGTCCGGCGAGTCCTTGTGCAGGTCGACGTCGATCAGGGCGCCGGAGCGCATCAGCCCCCAGTAGATCGGCAGGCAGTTCAGGAACTGGATGTGCCCGACCCGGGGGCGCGCGACGTGCTCAGCCATGCCCCGACCGTATCCCCGCCATTCGCCCGGGGCTCAGCGGGTCGGCGTCGGAGTGGCCAACCCCGCATCCACCGCGGCGTCGGAGGCGGGGGCGCCCGAACCGGTTCCTGTCGGGGCGGCGCCCGCGACCGGCGCACCGGCGGGCGTCCGCGCGGGGGCCGCACGGGCCGCGCGGCGGAGGGGAACCGAGACGACGGCGACCGCCAGCAGGCCGGCCAGCCCGCAACCGGCGACCAGCGGCCGGGGATCGGCCGCCTCAAGCAGGAGGCCGCCGGCCAGGAAGCCGACCATCGCGGCGCCCTGAACCGCCGCGCCGAAGGAGGCGAAGGCGCGGCCCCGCGCCGCCTCCGGCACCCGGCGGGCCAGCAGCACGTTGTTGAAGACGTTGCTGCCGCCGTTGAAGATGCCGCCGGTCAACCAGATCGGCACCAGCAGCAGGGCCGTCGGCACGGCCGCCGAGGCCAGCACCATCGCGCAGCACCCGCCGAGCAGCGCCAGGCTGGCCCGGACCAGCCTGGCGTCGCGGTCGAGCCGCCGGACCACCCGCGCGAAGAGCCACGCGCCGGCCAGGACGCCGAGCGTCCAGGCGCCCGTCACCAGCCCGTACATCGTGGTCGAGCTGCCCAGCGTCTCCCGGATGAAGAACACCTCGATCACGTTGATCGCCCCGACGGCGCCGAACACGCCGGCGACGCTGGCGACCATCGCCACCAGCAGCGGGTCGTGTCGCAGCCGCCAGGCCGGGGGCATCGCCGCGTCGCCGGCCGCCGCCGGCCCACGGCTTCCTCTGCGGGTACGGATCAGCAGTCCGGCCGCCACCAGCGCCAGATAGCTGCCGGCGCCCACGAGCAGCGGCAGGCGCGTGCCGAACTCGCCCACCAGCAGCCCGGCCAGCGCCGGACCGGCGAGCGAGCCCAGGGTGCCGGCCGACTGGCTGAGCGCGCTGGCCCGGGGCAGGTCCTCGGCCCGCACCATCGCCGGCACCAGCGCCGAGAGCACCGGCTGGGTCACGGCGAGGCCGGTGGCGAGCAGCGCCACCAGCGCGATGACCAGAAGCGGGTGCCCGGCGTACGCGAGCGTGAGGCAGATGCCGGCCTGGGCCAGCCCCGCGGTCACCAGCAGGATTCGGCTGTCCACCCGGTCCGCGAGGCGACCGGTCAGCGGCGCGAACGCCACCAGCGGCAGGGTCGCGGCGAGCAGCAGGCCGGACACGGCGAGCCCGCCCGCCCCGGCCGACTGCAACGCCAACGTGAGCGTGCTGGCGGCGAGGAAGTCACCGCAGGTGGCCACGCCCCGGGCGGTGGTGGCGAGCCAGACGTCCGGCCAGCGCGACGGACCAGACGTGAAGGACATACTTCGAAAATAATCCTTCACATCTGGCGGGTGCAATCCCCTTTCAGTCGACCGGCAACGCCTTGTAGTGCACCGAGACGGTGCGCGCCCCGGCCGGCGGGTCCACCCGCGACCGTTTGCGGTACGGCTCGAACAGGCGGTCCACCGCCTCGTTCAGCTCGCTCAACTCCGCCGCGGTGAGCAGCAGTCGGGAGTCGGCGAGCCGGCTCGCCTCGTACCACTCGGCCGGCTCGTCGGGCGCGCGCCGCAACCAGTCGCGGCTGCGCTCCAGGTCGCGGGCCAGCCACGCCTCCACCAGCGCACGCTCGGCCGCCCGGGCCTCCGGCGCCGTCCCGCGCCCGGCGTCGACGGTCCAGCTCGGGCTGACCACCCGCCAGACTCGCTCCCGCGCGTCGCCGCGGTTCGGCGCCTGCTCCACCAGGCCCGCCTTCGCCAGCTCCCGCAGGTGGTAGCTGGTGGCGCTCGGCGACAGGCCGACGATCTCCGCGCACTCCGTGGCGGTCGCGCCGGCCTCGATCGAGCTGAGGTGTTCCGTGATCGCGAGTCGGGCCGGGTGGGCCAGCGCCCGCATCACCTGCGGATCGCTGATGGTCACCCGGGGTCGCTCGGCAGGCGGCTCGGTCATCCCCCCATGATCCCGGCCGCCGGTGGTCGGCCACCACCGGCAACGACAGGAGGGTGCGCCGGAGCCGGCGGCGGCGACCGGTCAGCACGTCAGCGCGTGGGCGCCGGGCGCGGAGGGCGGTGAAATTCGGTGGAGCGGGAGCCGGTGTGCGCGTAGGCTGGCAGGTCGCTTGACGGCCAGGGTGAGGTGAGCACCGCATCGGACGTCCCGCGCCGGGGGCCGGCCATCCGCCCGCCGGACACGCGAGCGATCAGCAGATGACCTCGATGGGATTCAGCGTGACCGCAGTCGACCTCGACCTCGACACCGACCTCGCCGCCGAGCGCGAGCACCTCGCCACCTCCCGGGCCGCCCTGGCCCAGATGCGGGAACGCGCCGAGGCCCTCTTCGCCACCGGCGACCAGGTGGCCGGCGACGCCTACGCCGCCGAGACGCTCGGGCGCACCCTGGCCCGCCGGGTCGCCGAACTCGCCGACGACCCGACCACGCCCCTCTTCTTCGGCCGCCTCGACTTCGGCCCGGCCCCCGACGCCGCACCAGCCGACGGCCCGGCCCCCGACGCCGCACCAGCCGACGGCCCGGCCCCCGACGCCGCACCCGCCGCCGGCCCGGCCCCCGACGGCACGCCCGGTGGCAGCGACGACGGGGCGGGTCCCGGGCACCCCGACCACGCCGGCCGGCGCTACCACGTGGGGCGGCGGCACGTCACCGACGAGCGGGGCGAGCCGCTGGTGCTGGACTGGCGGGCACCCGTCTCCCGGTCGTTCTACCGGGCCAGCGCCCGCGACCCGCAGGGCGTGGCGGTACGACGCCGCTTCGGGTTCAGCAGCGGGACGCTCACCAGCTTCGAGGACGAGCACCTCGACCGGGGCGAGGAACTCGGCACGGCCAGCCGGATCCTGACCGCCGAGATCGAACGGCCCCGCGTCGGGCCGATGCGTGACATCGTCGCCACCATCCAGCCGGAGCAGGACGAGCTGGTCCGGGCCGACCTGGCCGACTCGATCTGCGTGCAGGGCGCGCCGGGCACCGGAAAGACGGCGGTCGGCCTGCACCGGGCCGCCTACCTGCTCTACCTGCACCGGGAGCGGCTGCGCCGCGCGGGTGTGCTGATCGTCGGGCCGAACCGGGCCTTCCTGTCGTACATCGCGGCGGTGCTGCCGGCGCTCGGCGAGGTCGAGGTCGAGCAGGCCACGGTGGAGGACCTGGTCGCCCGGGTGCCGGTGCGGGCGGTCGACGACCCGGCGGTGGCGGCCGTCAAGCACGACGTGCGGATGGCCGAGGTGCTGCGCCGGGCGATCGACGCGCACATCGGCGAGCCGACCGAGCCGATCATGGTCTCGGACGGCTCCTACCGCTGGCGGATCGGGCTGGACCCGCTGCACCGGCTGGTCGAGGAGACCCGCCGGGAGCGGTTGCCGTACGCCACCGGGCGGGAACGCGTCCGGGCCCGGGTGGTGGCTCTGCTCCAGCGGCAGGCCGAGGCGCGGCGCGCCGAGTCGCCGAGCGACGCCTGGCTGCGCCGGATGGGCAGGTGCGCGCCGGTCGCCGCCTTCCTCGACGCGGTCTGGCCGGCGCTGACCCCGGAAGGGCTGGTCCACCGGCTGCTCACCGACGCCGAGCTGCTGGCCGCCAGCGCCGACGGGTTGCTGACCGCCGACGAGCAGGCGCTGCTGCGCGGGACGCCCGACCTGGTGGCGGCAGGCGGCGCGGCGGATGCCCCGCGTCCGGCGCGACGCGCCGCGGCAGCCGGGACGAAGCTCGGGCGCACCCCGAAGGCCACGAAGTGGACGGCGGCGGACGCGGTGCTGATCGACGAGGCGGCCGGGCTGGTCGAGCGGCCGGCCGGCTTCGGCCACGTGGTGGTCGACGAGGCGCAGGACCTGTCGCCCATGCAGTGCCGGGTGATCGCCCGACGCAGCGAGCACGGGTCCATCACGCTCCTCGGCGACCTGGCCCAGGGCACCGCGCCGTGGGCCGCCGCCGACTGGCGGGAGTCCCTGCGCCACCTGGGCAAGCCGGACGCGGTGGTGGTCCCGCTGACGGTCGGCTTCCGGGTGCCCGCCGCCGTGGTCGCGTTCGCCAACCGGCTGCTGCCGGCGCTCGCCGTCGACGTGCCGCCGGCGGAGTCGCTGCGCCGCGACGGCGCGCTCGACGTGCGTACCGTCGCCGACCTGACCGCCGCGACGGTGGCCGAGGTGCGCGCGGCGCTGGCGTTCGACGGCTCGGTCGCGGTGATCGCCGCCGACGACGCGGTCGACGGGCTGCGGGCCGCCCTCGCCGCCGCCGGGGTCGAGACCGCGACCGTCGACGACCCGGCCGCCGCGGCGCGCGTCACGGTGGTGCCGGCGACGATGGTCAAGGGCCTGGAGTACGACCACGTCATCGTCGTCGAGCCGGCGGCGATCGTGGCGGCCGAGCCGCGCGGCCTGCACCGGCTCTACGTGGTGCTCACCCGGGCCGTCTCCCGCCTCGCCGTGCTGCACGCCGCGCCGCTGCCCGCGCCGCTCGCCTGACCGGCCGCGCTGCACGCCCGACCGCTGCCCGCGCCATTGGGACGAACAATTTCACGCGGCGTTCACCGGCGCGTCCGCGGAATGACGTAAACGGCCGATGAAACGTGGCCGACAACCGAGAGATGGTCGACCGCGAGGAAACCCGGCCGAATGGTCGCGCCGGCCGGATCAGCCTTTCGGCAGGATCCGGCCGGCGCCATCGCCGAACTACACGTCCTTCACACAGGTCATGTAGGTGTAGCCGACGCGGTCAGGGAAGTCGATGATGATCCAGCCGTTGGCATTGCTGACGCCACATGCCGTGTACCGGCCGCCCAGGGCGTAGGTGTTCGGGATGCAGTTGTACTGGTAGCCCTTCTGGGCCGTCGTGAAGGCGGGCGAGTCCGTGAAGGGCTCCCAGCGGATCGGCAGATTGGCCGCGATCGACTCGATCCGGCCGGTTGCGCACTGGGTGGAATAGTTGGCGCCGATGGCGGTGGCGCCGGCGCCGGACGCATTCGCGGACGCCGGTGCGGCCGGCGCGGCGAGCACCAACCCCAGGCTGCCGACGGTCGCCAGAACGGCCCTGGTCTTTCCGATTCTCGACATGGCAGAAAACCCCGTTCACTCGGTTCCGGCGCGGCCTCCCGCGCCACGACGAAGTTACCACAGCCATCGATGTATTTCTGTCCCTGAATTCGTGGGCGGATGCCGTCGCGCGGCTCGTCGGGAAACAATTTCGGAGAGCGAGAACCTCGCTGGTCGGGACCGTGTGGCGGACCGGAGGCGTGCCGCTCCGACGGAGCGCCGCAACGAGGGTCGACGGTTCAGCTGACGTTTCCTCCGATCCGCCCCGTGGCGCGGCGGGTCGGTGCCACGATGCCGGCAGGGGCGCGCCGTCGTGGTCGCCCCCCGCCGAGAGGGGTCGACGTGAGCACCGTCCCGCCGGGCACGCCCTGCTGGGCCGACCTCGCCACCCCCGGTCTCGCCGACGCGCGGAGGTTCTACCCGGAGCTGTTCGGGTGGACGGGCCGGATAGACCCGGAGCCCGAGGCGGGCGGCTACACGGTCTTCCTGCTCGGCGGACGGGCGGTGGCGGGCGCGGGACCGCCGGCCATCCCCGACCAGGTGCCGATCTGGTCGACGTACCTGGCGACGGACGACGCGGACCTCGTGGCCAGCCGGGTCGAGCGGGCCGGCGGGCAGGTGGTGGTGCCGCCGTTCGAGGTGTTCGACCGGGGGCGGATGGCGGTCTTCACCGACCCGGCCGGGGCCGCCTTCAGCGTCTGGCAGCCAATGGCGATGCCCGGGGCCGAGGTGTTCGACACCCCGGGCGCGCTGACCTGGACCGAACTGGTCACCCCCGACCCGGACGGCGCCAAGGTCTTCTACGAGCTGGTCTTCGGCTGGCACCCGGACGACCAGCCGGCAGGGCCGGTCACCTACACCGGCTGGCGGCTCGGCACCCGGATCGTGGCCGGCATGGTGCCGCCGCTGGGCGACGGGTTCCCGGCGGACACGCCCGCGTACTGGTCCGTGTACTTCGCGGTGGCCGACGCCGACGCGGCCGCCGCCCGCGCCGCCGAACTGGGCGGCACGATCCTGGTCCCGCCCCAGGACGCCCCGGCGGGCCGCTTCGCCGCCCTCCGCGACCCCCACGGCGCCCTCTTCAACATCCTCACCCGCCCCTGACCCCACCCACCCCACCCACGTTGATCATGAAGCGGTTGCGGCGACACGCCGGTCGAAGCCCGGGGAGGGGGGAGGGGACAGAGGGGGTCAGGGGCGGGGGCGGACGGGGACTACCAGGGGGCCGTGGTCGCCGTCGATGACGCGGACGGTGGCGCGGTACCAGGTGGCGAGGAGCTGCTCGGTCAGCACCTCGCGCGGGGTGCCGGCGGCGACCACCCTGCCGTCGGCGAGGAGCACCATGCGGTCGGCGTACTCGCCGGCTATCGAGAGGTCGTGCATGGTGGCGAGCACGGTCAGGCCGTGCTCGCGGCGGAGCCGGTCGACCAGCTCCAGCACCTCCTGCTGGTGGCCGATGTCCAGGGCGCTGGTCGGCTCGTCCAGCAGCAGCAGGGTCGCGCCCTGGGCCAGCGCCCGGGCCAGGAAGACCCGCTGCCGCTCGCCGCCGGAGAGGGTGGCCAGCTCCCGGTCCTGGAACCCGGTCAGGTCCAGCCCGTCGAGCACGTCGTACGCGGCGGCCAGGTCGGCGGCCGACTCCCGGCCGAGCGGCGGGATGTACGGGGTGCGGCCCAGCAGCACGTAGTCGAGCACCGACATGCCGGCCGGCACGACCGGGGACTGTGCCACGGTCGCCACCACCCGGGCCCGGTCGCGGCGGCGCAGCGCCTCGCTCGGCGTACCGAAGAGGGAGATGGCACCCGGCGCGGGCAGCAGGCCGCCGACGGCGCGCAGCAGGGTCGACTTCCCGGCGCCGTTCGGGCCGATCACGGTGACCCACTCGCCCGGGGCGACGGTCAGGTCGACGCCGCCGAGGATCGGCGTGCCGTCGAGGCGGACGTGCAGGTCGCGGACCTCGACGGCGGGGACGACGGGCCCGGCCGTCCGGTCGCCGCCGTCCGCCGGCTGCGGGGCGGACACGCGCGCCCCGCCGTCCGCCGGCCGCGGCGCCGGCGCACGTCGCGCGCTCATCCGAGCACCCGCCGGGAGGTGCGCAGGACCAGGACGAAGAACGGACCGCCGAGCAGCGCGGTGACCACGCCGATCGGCACCTCCGCCGGGGCGGCGACGGTACGCGCGACCACGTCCGTCAGCGCCAGGAAGGCGCCGCCGAAGAGCAGCGAGAGCGGCAGGATCACCCGGTAGCTCGACCCGGCCAGCAGCCGTACGGTGTGCGGCACGATGATCCCGACGAAGCCGATCAGCCCGGAGGCGGAGACCGCGGCGGCGGTGCCGAGCGAGGCGGCGGCGATCAGCAGGTAGCGGGACCGCTGCGGGTGCAGCCCGAGGCCGGTCGCCTCGTCGTCGCCGACGGAGAGCACGTCCAGCTCCCGCCGGTGCAGCAGCACCACCAGGGCGGTGAGGAGGAAGTACGGCAGCACCAGCCGGACGTCGTGCCAGCCGGCGGTGGCGAGCCGCCCGAGCAGCCAGGAGTAGACCTGCTGGATGCTGTCGGAGTTGCGTTGCAGCAGGTAGGTCTGCCCGGCGGAGAGGAACGCGGAGACGGCCACCCCGGCCAGGATCAGCGTCGCCGTGGAGCGGGCGCGCCCGCCGGACGCCCCGAGCAGGTAGGTCATCGCCACCGCGCCGAGCGCGCCGACGAAGGCGGCCAGCGGGATGGTGAGCGGCAGTCCGGTGAGTGCGCCGCCCGCCCCCACCCCGAGGGTGATCACGGCGGTGACCGCCAGCCCGGCCCCGGCCGCCACCCCGAGCAGGTACGGGTCGGCCAGCGGGTTGCGGAACACGCCCTGGTAGCAGCCGCCGGCCAGGGCGAGCAGCCCGCCGACCAGCAGGCCGAGCACCACCCGGGGCAGCCGCAGCTCGGTGACGATGGCGATCTCCCGCTCGGTCAGCCCGCTGTCGATGCGGACCCCGGGGACGAGGTTGAGCAGCTCGGCCGCGACGCTGCCCGGCGGCAGGCTGACCGGGCCGAGCGACACCCCGGCGACCAGGGCGACCAGCACGGCGGCGACGCCGGCCACGAGCCAGCGCGGCCGCAGCCCGGCGGGGGCGGGGGCCGGGGGGGGGCCCCCGGGAGGGGGGCGGCCCCCCCCGCGACGGTCGGCGGATCAGTTCAGATCGAACTGTCCGTTCTTGGCGCCGGCGATGAAGCCCAGCCAGCCCGCCCGGTTGAACAGCAGCACCGGGCCGCCCTGGTCCTTGCTGTCCCGCAGGGCCACCGCGGCCGGCCCCGTTCCCAGTGGCGCGACCTCGACGCAGTTCGAGGTCTGGCTGCGCGTGCTCTTGCGCCACGGGGCGTCGGCGAGCCGCGCGCGGACGGACGGCGTGTTGGGGATCTGGTTCATGGTCTCACTCCTGAGGTGAACTGCACCGATGGAACGAGTGGCGCCGCACGACCCGACGGTGGTCCCCCGTGATCACCGTTCCGTCAGGCGCCCGGAGTGCCGGCGGCGTTGGGTCGGCGCCGTTGCCGACCCGTACGCCACCGTGGACGCGGTCGCCGTGCCGGGCAGCCGCCCCGTCGCCTCGATCAGCCAGGAGAGGGTGTCCGATGCGGAGAGCGCCGCCGTGCATAACCACTCGAACACCACTTTATAGCGATTTAGCGCGTTTACCTCGGTCGACATGACGTCGGTGAACCCCCCTTCGATGGCCAGCGTCTCCGGATCGAGGGGGTCCGCGAACCGGTAGACGGAGAACGCCGTCGGCGGGAGGTACCAGTTGCCGATCTGGGTGTCGCGGGGCAGCACGTGCAGCGTGACGTTCGGCAGCATCGCCAGCTCGCAGAGCTGCCCCAACTGCTCGCGCAGCACCTCGGGCGGCCCGGTCCGGACGCCGAGCGCCGCCTCCTCCAGCACCGCCGTGTAGCGGGGCGCGTCGGGCGTGCGGGTCAGCAGCGACTGACGGGCCAGCCGGGCCCGCACCTCGGTGTCGATGTCCTCCCCGGCCTCCGGGTCGCCCGCCTCCTCGTCGACCTGGCGGGCCGAGGCGATCCGCACCGACGCGTAGCGCGGCGTCTGGAGCAGGCCCGGGACCAGGACCGGGTTGTACTCGGAGATCTCCGCGCAGCCCGCCTCCAGCTCGGCGAAGCTGCGCTGCTGCTGGGTCATCACCGGGTAGTTCTTCAGCCAACCGCGGATGTCGCCGGCCTCCTGGGTGATGCCGAGGAGCTCCTCGCGCAGCGCCCGCTCGGCGCCGTAGAGGTCGAGCAGGACCCGGACGTCGTCGGGATCCGGACGGCTGCGGCCGTTCTCCAGACGGGACAACTTGGACGCGGAGGCCCAGCCGATCCGCTCGATGACCTGGTCCCCGGTGAGACCGCTGGCCTCGCGCAACCGGCGCAGTTCGGTGCCCAACCTGCGACGGCGCAGGATCGGGCTGGGTGAGGCAGGAGGCACGACGTCCTCTTTTCCGTGGACCGCCACAGAGGCGACGGTAACTGTATGAAGTTCGCCCCCCACGGTCAGTATGGACGGCGCAACCCCCGCCGGAGGTCCCGGCGGGGGCGTGTCTCGCAGAAAAGAGGACCGTGGAAGGGCGTGGCGGACGGTACGACGCCGTCCCGACCCGACCACGCGACTCCCGACCGCGCCGAGACGCGCACCACCCCGCCGGAGGGACCCATGCGCACCGTCCTGCGCCGCCCGGATTTCCGCCTGCTCTTCGGCGGCCTGCTCGCCAGCATGGCCGCCGAGTCGATCCTGCTGCTCGCCCTCGCCATCTGGGTGAAGGACCTGACCGGGTCGGACGGGCTGGCCGGCGCCACCATCTTCGCGGTCATCGCGCCGATGACACTGGCCCCGCTGGTCGGGTGGTTCGTCGACCGCTACCCGCGCCGCCCGTTCTTCGTGGCGGCGAACCTGGTGACGGCGGTGCTGCTCACCCCGCTGTTCGCCGTCCGCGACCGGGCCGACGTGTGGATCATCTACGCGGTGGCGGCCCTGTACGGCCTGTCGTACATCACGCTCAGCGCCGCGCTCAGCGGCCTGATCCGGCAGCTCGTGCCGCTGGACCTGCTGGCCGAGGCCAACGGCGTGCTCCAGACCGTACGCCAGGGGCTGCGGCTGATCGGCCCGCTGGCCGGCGCCGGCCTCTACGCCGCCGTCGGCGGGTGGATGCTGGCCGCGATCGGGATGGTCGGCTTCCTGTCCGCGGCAGCCGTGGTCGGGGCACTGCGGACGACGGAGTCACCGCCCGCCGGGTCCGGGTCGCGCTGGCTCGCGGAGGTGGGCGCCGGGCTGCGGCACCTGGGCCGGGAGCCGGCGCTGCGCCGGGCGCTGTTCGGCTACGGGCTGGGCTCGCTGGCGATGGGTTTCAGCGAGTCGCTGATCTTCGCGTACGTCGACCGGGGTCTCGACCGGGACGCCGCGTTCGTCGGCGTGCTGGTCACCGTGCAGGGGATCGGCGGGCTGGTCGGCGGGCTGCTCTCCCCGGCGGTGGTGCGCCGGGCGGGCGAGGTGGGCACGCTCGCCGCCGGGGTGGCGTTCTTCGGGCCGGCCTCGCTGGCGCTGGCGTACCCGAACCTCTGGCTCGGCTTCGTCGCGGTGCTGCTGGCCGGGGTGTCGTTGCCGCTGACCATGGTCGGCCTGCACACGCTCATCCAGCGGCGCACCCCGCCCGGGCTGATCGGCCGGGTCGCCGCGGCCTCGGAGGCCGTGGTGAGCGGCCCGCAGGCGTTCTCCATCGGCGCCGGGGCGCTGCTCGTCGGGGCGCTGGACTACCGTCTGCTCTTCGCCCTGATCGGCCTGGTCACCCTGCTCGCCGGCGGCTACCTCTGGCACGGCCGCACCCTCAGCCCCCCGCCGGTGGCCCGGATCCCCGCCCCGCGGCGCCCGGCCGACCGGCCCGGCCCCGCCGACGGGCTCGCCCCGGCCGACCGGCTCGTCCCCGCGGGGGAGGAGGCCGTCGGCACGAGCCGCCCGCGGCGGGGGCGGTGACGGCTCCCGGCGGGATCGGTCCCCGCGCCCGGCCGCCCGG